>QIFI01000052.1 GCA_003229735.1 Candidatus Anderseniibacteriota bacterium
CGGCATTATATGGGCCGGTGTTGTAGATGCCTGCCTGCAGAGCGGAAATAAGATCAAGTTGATCAAAGACTCCGTCGCCTGATGGCGGGAAGAATTTATTGCCGCCAGGGGCGCCGTTCCAGTCACCGTCTCCCCAGGTGGCGCTTTGGCCGGTCAAATATTTACCGGCCTGCAAGACTTGAACGATATCGAGCTGGTCGAAAGTGCCATCTCTGGTTGAATCACCAGGGAGGATTGACGCGAACCATTCTTTAAGTGTGGTTTCGGCTGGTTTGTTTTTCACAACATAGCTGGTGTCAAATGGACCGCCGATATTGGGATTGGTGTTGGCGTGCCAGTTGATGTAGCCGCCGAAGAAATCTTCGGACCAGAGGGAAGAGAGCTCGGCGGTGATGGCATCTTGCTGAACTTTTAAATCAACGGAGGCCGGGGCCCAGGAATCCCAGGGTTCAGCGGCAGAGCCGACGCGGGATCGATAACCGTTGATGAAGACCAATGGCTGGTCGAGCTTATTGTCGTCGTACCAGTTGGCTACACTGCCGGCGATGTTTTCCCAGGCGCTGGTTAATTCAGATGGGGTTGGGTTCAGGCTATCCGAAAGCGGAAAATAGGCATCGATCCAGACCTGGTCGAGATTTTTTAGCCAAGGAATATTTCGATCGAACAACGAAGTGTGGTCGACAACGTAGGTGATGTTGCCGTCGTACACTTGGGAGACTTGGCTAGCAAGACCAGACCAAAACCTTGAATCCCCTTCCATTGATGTCAGGCCGGTGCCAAGACTTAGACTGGTGACACCATTTTCTTGGGCTAGAGCGGCCATATCAAGAATATAATCAGAGTAGCTATTCCTCCAGGCGAAGCGATTATTGGGACTGATAGTGGCACGCCAGGTGCCGTCTCGAGTATCGAGCATAGGCAGAAGGACGACATTAAGATCTTGGGATTGGGCTTGGCCAATGGCGTGCTCAAGACTGCCGATAGTGGGACTGTAGAGAAATGTGTCCGACTCAACGACGCTGGAAGTGAGATTGTCCTGAAACCAGAAGGTGGGGATAGCGACGGTGTTGGCGTGAAGCGCGGCGATGTCGAAGATGGATTGGTCAGCACCTGGAGTGAATAGATCAGTGGTGCCGCCGGGCAGAAGGGTAACTCCTTTGATGATCTGGGCGGGGCTGGAGGCGCCTAATAGCAGGAATACGGGCAGGAAAATCGTGACGACAGTAGTGATGGCGTTCTTCATTTTTGTCTCCTTTGGGTTGTGAAGAACTGGAATTGTCAGAACTGATGGAATTTAGCAAGCGAGCTGGTTTTTGTCAAGGGTTGCTGATGGTTTCTTTTAACGGGTAGGTTGAAGAGGCTGATTACGGGAATGACCAATGGTGAAATACTAATCTTCCCGCCGCGGGCGGTACCCCGCCGGTGGCGGAGGTAAACACGACGACGCCCCTCACCCCCGCCCTCTCCCCATCGGGGAGAGGGGAACGTTCCCACCTTCTCTAGCTCCCCATCGGTGAGAGGAGATATGTTAATCGGTGAGCGGTTACTTGATGTAAAAAAAGAAAACCTCTATGGAAAGAGGTTTTGTTGCTGATGGTCTTGATCAGATCTAGCGGTGTTTGTTTCTGGTTATTAAATAGACCAGAACTACTAGAGCGATGACGGCCAGGAGAGGGCCGGGTGGTTCAGGGACTCCGCGGGCGGGAAGATTGGGAATTGGCCGGCGAACAGCGTTGAATGAATCTGATGGGGACGATTGCAGAAGAGCGATAATGTCCAACTGATCAAACATGCCATCCCCGACATGGGGCAAAGCGGCGGTGGGATTTAGTCCATTCCAATCGCCTTCGCCCCAGGTGGCGGCCAGGCCGGACAGATATTTACCGGCTCGCAGTACCTGGATAAGATCGAATTGGTCAAATTGATAGTCGAGATTGGCATCGCCGATAGGAATCGGCCGGTAGTACTTTTCTAGAATTTTTTGAGATGCTTTCCCCTGGGGGGTAAAGTTGTTGTCTTTCGGTCCTCCGGCCAGGGGGTCTACTTCCCACATCCACCAAAAGGCGCCTTGAAACCAGTCCTGCTGACTCATAACTTTGAGCAAGGCGGCGTAGGAATTGGCCTGTACATCCTGGTTTGGTTCGGCATTTGCATCCTGCCCCCAGGGATAGCGGGCCCCATTGCTTCGGGAGGGATAGCCGACTTCAGTGAAGATAACCGGCAGGTTAATGCCGCCGCGGCGCCTCCAGGCAGTTATATTAGCGGCAATGGTTTGCCAGGATTTTTCCAGTTCGAATAGCGAGGGGTTGTTTCGATTAGTCAAAGGAAAATAGGCATCAATGCCCACCAAATCCAGGGCGTCCCACCAGCGAAGGGTTTGATAACCACCCAGACCCGCGGCCGGGGAATGATTGGCGGCGTAGGTTAGCTGGCCGGGGAATATGGATCGGACCGTGGAGATGAGATTGCGCCAGGATCGGTCATATTTTTCCAGTCGATTAAATTCAGTGCCAACGGATAGGATGGCCACATTTTCTTCAGCGGCCAGGGCGGCGATATCCATGATAAAGGGCTGGTAAACATTCTGGAACCAATAATCTACATCACGGGGCTGCCATTGAGCCCGCCAGACACCGGTGGATATATCTACATTGGGCTTGAGCACTACTTTCATGCCCTGGCTATGAATGTATTTGATAATGTGACGGACGGCAGAAAGTGAGGCGCCATAATTACCCAGGCTGATGCGGCTATCAGTGGTGACGCGAAAAAGATTTACGGCGACAGTATCGGTGCCAATTTGCTGTAGATTGACGATGGATTGCTCGGCATTGGGAGTGCGGTAGCCGCTATTAGTCCAGGAGGTTATGGACATGCCTTTGTAGCCCGGGGCGGCGGGAGTGGAAACCGGGATAGTTAACAGCAGGAGTAATGCAAACAGGAACTGGACTAATGATGACATGACTGGTTACCTCGGATTGTAAAGGAACTTGCAGTGTTAGAGCCCGTTAAATACGGCGGTGGGATGATACGGTTAATTGGATAACGTGTCAAATTTTTTAAGAATTTTTTAAGAAAAAAGCCAGTTGACCGGGCTGGCTTGGTTGAGCAGATGATAGACTTCTTTGCATGTTGACACGTATTGAATGCGGTATACGGAAGATATTTTACGGAGAAGACCTATATTTGGACAATCTTGGGGATATTTAGCAGAATTACTGAAAGTTGGCATTTTTCAGGTTCGTAGTGCATTCGATAATCGCCTGGTTGGTAGAAAGTGCCTAGTTTGACATGAGCCCGCAGTTTTCTGGCGGCCAGGTGAATATAGCTGTGTAGGGGGGCTGAAGCATGCCCGAAATTTATGGTGGTCGTTCCGTGTCCATTAATAGTGACATTTAGTGATCCGGAGTGATGCTGTAAGTGCGGATCCTGGTGAGTCATGGTTTTGTCTCCGTAAAAAGACGAAACTGTTGGGGAATGAAAGAGAACAGATAGATAGAGTTATACATCGGTTATTTTAAAAAGTAAACCCCGGTATAAGATTTAATTTCGGAAAAAAGAAGGCACCGAAATGGGTGCCTGGAAGGTAGAAAGAAAGAAGGGGGCGTGGGTTAGAAGGCGGGGCAGAGTTTTCGGGGAGCGGTCTCGATATATTCGGGGTTGGGTTTGGGGGAAACAAACGAGTCAGTGCAAGGATCAGGATCAATTTGTTCAGAAGGCTGGTCTTGATCGACACTGGTGATAATTTGGGAAGTGATATTACTCGGAGTGGCGAAGATGATGGGCCTTAGGTGTGAATAATCGGGCCATTTTTCAGGCGGGGGTAGAGTTTTGTCTCTAACTGGGCCGATGAGAGAATTTAGAAATTCGTACGGGTCCTGGTAATCCATTCTGGAGTCCTTTCTGGTCTTTGATGACAAAGAACGGGTTGGTGGAAACGCCTAGATAAAAAAACAGACCCACTTACGCGGGTCGCGAGACGAATGGGTCTTTGAGATTTTTAATAAAAGGCATTTGAATAAAGATATAGCAGGCGATACAAAATGTCAATAGCTAGTAACAGTGGATAACTTTAAGGCGATGCTAATCTGCGAATGGTATGCGAATGACGCGAATACAATCGCGGACCGGTTGCGTCCCCTCACCCTACCCTCTCCCCACGTGGGGAGAGGGGAACGCGGCGGTTGCGGCGCTCATCCTGGTCTTCTCCCCAGGAGGAGAAGGGAACGACGGTTACGGGAACTTCTAATGGCGCGACGGTGATTGGCTGCTGGCTGGGAATGACACCTTGATTGCTTTGATTTTTGATTCCACCTTTTATATATGGATTTAATTTTCCTCCAGTTCTTTAAGCTCCTCCTGGAGTGATTGCCGCATGGGCTGATTATCCATTCTTTGGGCGATGGTAATCAGGTCCCTAATAACGTTTGTGTCCTGGGGGTTCTGGTTGTGAGCGCGCTGCAGCATTTCAATTGCTTTGGTCAGATGGCCGGCTTGATAAGTGGCTCGACCTAATTCAGCCAGGCAATTTTTGGTTTTGGGATTAAGATTGACCACCTGTTCAAAGGCCTGGACGGCATCTTCCCAGGCTTGCTGGTGGCAGGCGGCCTTGCCTAATAGCATGTATGCTTGAGCGTCATGCGGATGCTTGACAATATATGGAATTAAAATCTCTTCCACTAAAGCATTTTCATCCTGGCCCAGCGCTTCTTTAGCCTGCTCGATGGCAGTGGCGGGCTGATTGGATTCTTTGTTAAATAATTTACGGAGAGACGCTTTATTTTGTTTGGCTGTAACCGCAGAAATTGCGGGTTCTGATTCTGGCCTGGCCGAAGCAGATTTCAGACGGACGCTTACCGGGGCTGATTGATTAGATGAGGCAGGGGAAGAAGAACGGCTGGATGAATTCGATTCAGTTAGGGATATTCGAGAAGCCGCGGAAGATTTTTTGTATTTACGAAGCTGGTCCGGCGGTCGGAGCTGTTTTATTTTGTTTTTGACGTTAGCGCTACCCTGTTTGAAATGACCAGCTTTATGTTTAAGGGCTGATCCGGTTGATGATAATACAGTGCTGAATTTATCCTGGATGTTTTGCCGGGGGGGCTTAATCCCCGGTTTTGATTGGGCTTGAAGCTTATTTTGGCGCCTGGTTTGACGGGCGGCCTGCCATTGAACAATTTCCTCGCTATAGCGCTGGCGAGAAGACATGGCGATGTGTTTAATCATGGCAAATGGAGTTTTGATGGCATGAATACTTTTGCGGGTAGGACCAATGATAGAGGCTAATTTTTTGGAGTGGCTAATATCCTGGTCGGCCAGAGCGGCCACTTTGGATTCTACGTCCATAACAAAACTCGCGCGCCGGATCCGGAGGACAACACGCGACACTATGAGAATTATTCCCCCTAGTGATGCGAAGAAAACAAACGGTGGAAGGACATCGTATAGCATGTATCAATGTTCAATATTCATGTTATCAATTTGTATTTACTTCGCCAAGCGGTTTGAGCAGGATTTATACCCAGTTTACAACCTTCGACTTGTGGTCGAAGGTAATTTATAATTTCTACTTTTTAATTTCTAATGAATTACTAATGATTTAATTTTCCCGCCGCGGGCGGGACCCCGCTTTTACTGAAAGATTAAAGGGCAAAAGTTAAAAGGCAAAAACACAGGTTACACTGTGCGCAGTACTAGGCTGTGGCCGTCGAAGGTTAAAAGGGCGGTGGCGGTTGCGTCCCCTCATCCTCGCCTTCTCCCCGAAGGGAGAAGGGACGACGTACAATCCCACCCTACTTTTTTTAGATGGCAAGACGAGTGAATTCTTTGACGGTGATGTTTTCGCCAAGTTCGGAGATGGATTGCTTGATGAGATCTTCGACGGTCTGATGGGGATCTTTAACAAAGGGCTGGGTGAGCAGGGCTTTGGCGGCTTTGAATTTAGCTACTTTGCCGGCCACCATTTTGGCTTGGATTTCGACCGGCTTATTGCTGGCGGCGGCTTCCTCCCGGGCCAGGGCAGATTCGGCGGCGACATCTTCAGCCGGAATGTCATCGGGGGAGACAGCAACGGGATCCATGGCGGCGATGTGCATGGCGATATCATTGGCCAGAGTTTTGAATTTATCGGTTTTGGCTACGAAATCGGTTTCGCAAAGTATGGTGACCAGGACAGCTAATTTATGATTGGTGTGGACATAGGAAGCTACTACACCTTCCCCCGTACAGCGATCGGATTTTTTGACAGCTTTAGTAATCCCCTTTTTACGGAGGACATTCACGGCCTTATCAATATTGTCATCAGCTTCAGCCAGGGCTTCTTTACAGTCAACAATTCCGCAACCGGTGAGGCTTCTTAATTCTTTAATTTGTTCCATTGCGGGCATAGGTTTTTGGTAACTAGTAATCAGTAACTAGTAACTAGTAATTAAGACTTAGTTTCCTCTGTGTTATCTGGCTTTGGTTTTTGGTCTGTATCTTCGGTAGGTTTTGCAATTGCCGCTGGTTCTTCTTTGACTATAACATCATCTAAATTTTGACCGCGGGCGGACATGATGGCCCGGGTTAAAGTGCTGACTATCAGGTCGATGGAGCGGATGGCATCGTCATTGGCGGGGATGGGATAGTCAACTAACTCGGGATTAGCATTGGTGTCGGTGACGCCAACTATGGGAATATTTACCCGGCCGGCTTCTTTGACGGCCAGCTTTTCATCGTGAGATCCAACCACCAGGATGGCGGCGGGAGGCTTTTTTAGAGATTTGGTGCCTTCTAAAACTTTTTCCAGGCGCTCGATTTCTTTCATGTGTACGGCTTTTTCTTTCTTGGTAATTTTATCCCAGGCCGAGGTGTCAATTTTACTTTTGAGCTCCTCCAGTTTTTCGATGCTTTTTAAGACGGTGGAGAAGTTAGTTAGCATGCCGCCGATCCAACGCTGGGTGACATAGGGCATGCCGGCCGCTTCGGCATAGCGCTTGATGATAGCCCGGCTTTGTCGTTTGGTGCCGACAAAGAGAATTTCTTTGTGGGGGTCTTTGGCTAATTCATGGAGGAAGGTTACGGCTTTGGTTAGATATTCATGAGTTTTTTCCAGATCAATAATGGCCATGCGGTGGCGGAGCATGAAGACAAAACCATCCATTTTGGGGTTTTTTTTGCTGCGCTCATGGCCAAAATGAACGCCGGCTGACAGCATGTCGACCAGACTGGGGATTTTGAGGTCAGGTGAGGTTGATTTGGTTTTTTCTTTGGTTGGTTTGGTTATGGCCATAATGTGGAGAATGATAGCCTGAATTGAGGAATATAGCAAGGGAAAGAGTAGTATACAATAATTTTTAATTTGTAATTTCTAATGAATTTCTAATTATCCAATGACTAAATTTTTAACGCTACTAATATACCCTTTTTCGCCTTTTCTTATCAAAACTCCAAATCTAAAGCGTCAATTTTCAAATAAATTTTAAATACTAATTTTCAAACACGACGGCGCGACGTTCCCCCCCCCCTCGTCCTGGCCTTTTTTCCCGCCAGTTCGGCGGGCAGGTCTTCAAGGAGAGAAGGGAGCGCGGTGTATTGGTGGTACTGTGGGGCAGGGGTGGGGTTGAATTATGCTGGTAGATGTATTAGAGTAAAAACTTATGAAGAAGGGAATTCATCCGGAATATAATAAGAAAGTGACAGTGAAGTGCTCTTGCGGCAATAGCTTTGAGGTGGGCTCGACGGCCAAGGCTATTGAAGTGGAGGTGTGCAGTGCCTGCCATCCTTTTTATACCGGAAAGCAGAAGCTGGTGGACGTGGCGGG
>QIFI01000001.1 GCA_003229735.1 Candidatus Anderseniibacteriota bacterium
GGGATCAGGAGAAGATATTTGAGCAGACTTTAGAGAAGAATAAGGATAAGGAGACGTTTACTTTTTATGATGGGCCGCCGTATGCGACGGGAAAACCTCATTATGGGCATGTATTGCAATCGGCGATTAAAGATACGGTGTTGAGATACAAAACAATGCGGGGTTTTAATGTGCCGCGTCGGGTGTGGTGGGATTGCCATGGATTGCCGGTGGAGACATTGGTGGAGAAAGAATTGGGATTTAAGTCGAAGCGGGATATTGAGGAATATGGGATAGAGGAATTTAATCAGAAATGTCGGGATACGGTGTTTCGATATATTGATGTGTTTACGGATACTTTGAAGCGGCTGGGGCGGTGGGCGGAATATGATAAGGCTTATGCCACGATGGATATAGATTATATGGAGAGCGAGTGGTGGGTGATGAAGCAGTTGTGGGAGCAGGGGTTGTTGTATAAGGCTTTTAGATCGACGCCATATTGCATTAGATGCGCCACCCCCTTGTCGAATTTTGAGGTGAGCATGGCTTATAAGGATAAGACGGATACGGCGGTTTATGTTTTGTTATCGGTGAAGGGGGTCAGGAACCTTTCGAGTAGGGTTCCTGACCCCTTGTGGCTTCTGATCTGGACTACAACCCCCTGGACTTTGCCGGGGAACGCGGCGGCGGCGTTTAGCGGGGATGATGAGGTGAAGTATGTGATAGTGGAGTATGAAGGTAAAAATATAGTGGCGGCAAAAGATCGAGTAGAGGCAATTTTTGGGGAGGGGGCGCAAGTGGTGGGGGAAATAACAAAGGATGAGTTGAAAGGTTTGAGGTATGAGTCGCTTTATCCGGATGTAGCGGAGAAAATGGGCGTGAAAAAGGAAAAATTATATTTATTGGTGCCAGGGGATCACGTGACGGCGAAAGATGGGACGGGGCTGGTGCATATGGCGCCGGCGTTTGGCGAGGAAGATTTTGAAATAGGGAAACGAGAGGGTCTGCCAACTCTGCGGACGGTGGATACGGAAGGAAATTATATTAAGGAGGTGCCAAACTGGGCGGGGGAGAATATTTTTGCGGCTAATGAGAAGATTGTGAGGGATTTGGATGAGCGTGGACTTTTGTTTAAGCGGGAAAAGTATCGGCACAGTTATCCATTTTGCTGGCGATGTGATGAGCCATTAATTTATTATGCCCTTGATACCTGGTTTGTCAGAGTGAACAAGATAAAGGATCAGATGCTGGCCACTAATGAACAAATAAATTGGACACCCAATCACATCAAGCATGGACGGTTTGGAAAAGGGATTGAATCGGCGCCGGATTGGGCGGTGAGCCGGAATAGATATTGGAGTGTGCCTATGCCGATTTGGGAGTGTGACAAATGTGATGGTCAGGTGTGCGTGGGGAGTATTGAGGAGCTGAAAAAGCTGTCGGGCGAGGAGGAGATTAGAGATTTGCATCGGCCATATGTGGACGAGATTGAGTGGGAGTGCGGTAAAACCCCCTCTAGCTCCTCTTTATCAGGGGGAGAAAAGTCAATGTGTTCGGGGAAGATGACCAGAATTCCGGAAGTGCTGGATGCCTGGTTTGATTCCGGGAGTATGCCTTATAGTCAATGGCACTACCCGTTTGAGAATAAAGAGCTGGTGGAAGCCAATTATCCGGCTGATTTTATAGTGGAGGGTTTGGATCAAACGAGGGCCTGGTTTTATACTTTGCATGTATTGGCCAATGCATTGACGGTTAAAGATATCGGGCTGGGGAAAGGCCAGCCGGCGTTTAAAAACGTGGTGGCGTCTGGTTTGATCCTGGCCGAAGATGGTCAGAAGCTGTCGAAGAAGTTGAATAATTTTCCGGAGCTGGACACGACTATGGAGAAATATGGAGCGGATGTTTTGCGGCTGTATTTATTGAGCAGTTCCAGCCTCGGGGAACCTTACAAATTTTCGGAAAAGGACATTCAACAACTGCAGAGGAATGTTTATTTAACTTTATGGAATGTGTACAGTTTTTTTGTTCGGTATGCGAAGGTGGCCAGGTGGAATCCGGTCAGGCATAAAGACTGGGAGAGTAATAATCTGCTGGACAAGTGGATGATGGCTCGACTGAAAATATTTGAACAGGAGGTAATTGGTAAGATGAATGATTATCAGGTGGATGACGCGGCCCGGGCGATACTGCCATTTATTGATGATTTGAGCAACTGGTATGTGAGGAGATCGAGAGGAAGGTTTCAGCATGGGGCTGGTGAGCAAGACAAGAATGAGGCGATGTCGACTTTATATGAGGTGTTAGTTCGTTTTAGCAGGGTGGCGGCGCCATTTATGCCATTTGTGAGCGAGGAAATATATGGGAATTTAGCTGGAGGAGAGAGCGTGCATTTGGAGCATCTGGGAGATGTTGTTGAGGTGAGCGGGGAGGAGCGGAAATTAGTGGATGAGATGGGTGGTATAAGGGAGGTTGTATCGGCTGGATTGGCGATTAGGGCCAGGGAAGGGATAAAGGTGCGCCAGCCGCTGGGAACAATGTTTGTGAAGGGGAATATATTTAAAGGGGAGCTTTTGGAAATGGTTAAGGATGAGATGAATGTTAAACAGGTGCAAGATTGGGATGATATGGGGAGCAAGGATAAGGCGGCGAGGTCTGATTCGACAGGTGGGCCGCAGGTGGCTTTGGATATAGAAATGACGGCGGAATTAAAGGCGGAAGGGGCGGCCAGGGAAGTAATCAGGCATGGGCAGTTATTGCGCAGAAAGGCGGGGTATGCTTTGGATGACCGAATTATTTTACAGTTGATTGTTGAAGATGCGAATTTGCGGAAAGTGCTGGAAAGTCAGGAGAAGATGATAGCCGGGGCTTTGCAGGCGGATGAAGTGGTTTATGAAGATATGGAGGTTGATGCCAGCGCGGAGGTGAAGATGGATGGGGTGGAGGTGAAGATTGGGGTGAATACTATTTCCTGATAATAATGATTAGGAATAAAATCTTTATATATTGTCTTTAGAGGCTGTCTAGATTGCTTTCAAACATCGGGTGTTTGAATTTTCGGGTGTTTGAATTTTGAATTTTTTGTTCGCAAAGACGTTCCGATCATGAAAATTTAGTTGTGACAATAGGTTATTTAACGGGGTCTAATATATACTGATGGGATGGTGCGGAGAGAAAAATTGACGGGGCTGGTGTTGTCAAAGCGGAGTGTGGGTGAGGCCGATCGGCTGTTGACTTTGTTTACCAGGGAGCAGGGAATTAAGAAGATACTGGCCAAAGGAGTGAGGAAAATACCGAGCAGACGGGGCGGGCATATGGAATCTTTGACGGAAGTGTTGACGGTGGTGTCGGGGGGCCGGGGGCGGGCTTATCTGGCGGGAGTGGAGACTTTGGATTATTTCCAGGAATTGCAGGCGGACGCGGATGCGTCCAGGCGGGCGCAGGGGATGGCTCGGGCGATAGTGAATTTATTTCATGAGGAGGAAAAGAATGAAGGTGTTTATGAGCTGGTTAGAAATACCTGGGAAGCATGGCCGGAATTGGCGGCGGCCAAGAGGGATTTGCTGGAGGTGGGGACGCTGATGGTCTTGTTGAATGGAGCCGGGTTGTTGCCCAGGCTGGATACTTGCAGTGAATGCGGTCGAGGTAAAGTGGAGGATAATACGGCTTTGGTGCTGGACGCGTTGATTGGCGGGTGGCGGTGTTTGGCTTGCGTAGCTTCTTTGCGGGAGGCCAGTAATTCTTTGACGGCTCGAGGGCTGGCGGTGCTTAGATTTGCGACCCGGCGGCCGAATCAGCTTCTGAATATTAAGATTGAAGAGGATGAGAGCGGGCAGATAGTCAGGGTGGTGAGGAGGTATATGATGACAGTAATGAGAATGCAGGATGAGTGGCAGTTTCAATCGAAGCGGGCCGGTGCGGTAAATTAAATAAAAGCGATGTGAATACTGACGATAATTTTCAAGCATTAATTTTCAAACACGATGATACCCCTCATCCTGGCCTTCTCCCCATCGGGGAGAAGGGAGCGCGGGTTATGGATAATGACCAATTCCTAATTCCCAATCTGAAATTATGGAATTGTTGGATTAGTGGGTAGAGATGGGAAGGCGTGGTAAACTAAATAAAAGCGATGCGAATCTACGAATACACGCGAATGCCGCGAATATCAGGAAATATGATTTATAGCAGGAGTGTTTTTGAGTCTGGCAGGGCATTGTTAATAGAAAGTGATTATAATGAGTTTTATGAAGGAAGATAAGAAGGGCTTGAAAAAAAAATCGGAGGAGAAGCCGAAGGAAGCTGATGAAGCGCGGGTCAGTGGGTTGAAGGGCTTGAATCTGGTGCGGCGGGGGCTGTATGCCCGGGAAGAGCCGGATGATTTGAAGCAGAGGCGGGAGGCGCTCAAGAATCTGGGGATCAGCCGGCGGCCTAAAGGGGACCTGGAACAGGCCGGAGATACTTTGGCTTCATCCAGGTTTAAGAATATGGCTTTGCTCCGGGCCCGGAGGACGGGCCGGGTGGTCAGGTTTGGGATTTTTCTATTGGTGGGAATATTTGTGTTGGTCTGGGCGGTAGCTATGACGGTGTGGTATCGGTCAACTTTGAAAGTGACGGAAGATAATGTGGCGGTGCTAATCGAAGCGCCGCAGGAATTTACGGCGGGAGACGAGATTATATATAGGGTAGAGTATCGGAACGACAGCCGGGTGGATTGGCGGGATGTGGAAGTGATACTGAAGCCGCCGCGGGGATTTACTTATCGGGGCAGTAATGTGGAATTGGAGCCGAGCGGCAAGGAATATATATATCAGGTGGGGAATTTAGCCAGCGGAGATACGGGCGAAGTTCATTTAAGGGGGCAGTTGGTGGGCGAGCAGAATGAGACGGCGGCGATCAGAGTGGAGGCGTTTATTACTCCGGTGAATTTTCCCAGCGGGCGTTTTTCCAAAACAGTAGCCCAGGCGACGACAATTACGGCTTTGCCTTTGGATGTGGGATTGGGTATTCCCAAGGACGCGGCTAATGGAGAGCGAGTGGTGGCCACGGTGAGTGTCAGGAATTTGAGTAAGCATGATTTAAAGAATGTGTTTGTGAGAATAAAGCCGGCCGAACAAATTGAACTGGCCACGAGTGACGTGGATTTTACGAATGGTTTTGATAGTCAAAATTCAGGCTGGTCAATTGACACGTTAGCGGCTTTGGAGAGCCGAGATTATGATTTTGTGTTTTACGTGTCGGGACAGCCGGGCGAAAAGCGGATTATTGATATAGAGGCGGTATTGCGGCAGGACGATGAAGAGTTTACGCAGAGACAGTTGTCACACGTGGTGAGCGTGTCGGCCAGTGAATTGGTGATTGAGCAGGTATTTAATGGCAGCAGCGATCCGATTGTGGCCGGGGCGGGGGAGCAGATATCCGGACAAGTGAAGTATAAGAATGTGGGTACGGTGGGATTAAAAGACGTGATTATTGAATTGGCATTTAAGGGAAATATTTTTGATCCGGCATCAATTAATTTGACTTCCGGAGCTTATGATCCGGTGGGGAGGAAAATTGTGTGGACGGCGGGGACGGTGCCGGAGCTGGGAGTGGTGCAGCCCCAGCAGGGAGGAGAGCTTAATTTTTCATTTAACATGATGCCGCTGGAAAAAATTAATCGGGAAATAGATGGCGGCAAGAACAATTTGTTGGTGACAGTGGCCACTATTGATAGTCCGGATTTGCCGGCGCCGGTGGGGACGCCGCGAAAAGTGTTGTCGGATCGGGCGGTGGTTTCTGTAGGCACGGACTTACTGCTGACGACAGATGCTTTTTATGATGACGGGAGATTGGGCTTGAATAGCAGTGGTCCGGTGCCGCCGGAAGTGGGGCAAACCACTACTTACACGGTGCGGTTCCGGTTGGGATCTACCTTGAATGACGTGGGGCAGGTGAGAATGGTGGCCGGATTGCCGGATGGGGTGTCATATACCGGGCAATCATATCAGACTACGGGAGATTTTTCGGTTAATGACAGATCGGGAGAAATAGTGTGGTCGGTGCCGTTTATTGAGGGATGGACCGGGCGAAGCCGGCCGCCGTATGAATTACATATACAGGTGGCGATTACCCCGGGGGAGAATAGGCAGGGAGAGGCAGTGGAGCTATTGAATCGGGCGGCCGGGGAGGGGCAGGATTTGTTTACTGATAAAACGGTAGGTTCAGCCGGGGGAGCATTCCCGAGTACGGCCACGGCGGTGACAGGACAGGGAGAGGTGCAATAATTAAGACTATAAGTGATGGCCAGACGCCCATTTAGCGCTCAATTTTTTACCGGGGGTTCTTCCCGGAAGGGCGGCAGGAGGAGTAATTATTTACAGCAAAAGAGGCGGCAGGAATTGAGGCGGAAGGCGATGCAGGCCGGACGCCCGGATTTTTTTGAGAAATTCTCTTTTTTGAAGTCAGAGAAAGAGCCGTGGGTATTGGAGCGGCAAAAACGTCAGCTGGAAGTGCGGGAACAATACAATAAAAATCGGCGGCAGATGCTGTTAAAAAGGAAGGCGGCGGAACGGGAGTTGAAGAGGGAGCTAGAGCATGAAAAGAAGGAGATTGATGAAAAATATCGTCTGCATGAGTTGGCGGATGGTGACCCGCGGCGAAAAAGAGCCGAAAAAATGGCCCGGGATAAATATCGGGAAATAGAAAAAATTGAAGAACGGAAGTTTGAGCGGACCTGGAATGTTAATCGGGGATCGATGTTTAGAAAGCTGAAAACGGATAAGGGGAAAGATTATCGGCGAATCACCAAGGAAATGAAGAGGGAGAGTCGGCGGGACAGAGGATTGCCGCCGGAAATGGGAGGACTTTAATAAATTTTAATTTTTATTTCTTAATTTTTAAACTGCCGTGGTTGACCGGCTTTGTTTGGTAAACTTTGTGAAGTTAAGTTTTTAGTTATTTAGGCCAAAGTTGGTTGAATTGGTCGGGACTTATATTGATGTCGCGTAAAATACTGCGCAGGGTGCCGATCTTGAGGGGGCGATTTCCATGGACGGGAACAGTTGTTCGCTGGCTGCCTTTTTTAAAATAATGGTGACTGCCTCGGACTCGAGCCAATATAAAACCTTGCCGCTTAAGGAAGCGCGCCATATCTTTGCCGCTGGGACGGCGTAGTTTAGCCACCAACGAGTTGGGCTAAATTCCAGTTGACTTGCCGCAGAGCTGGTTTATTCACTTGAGCCAATGCATCCTCAAGGCCAAATTCCTCTAAGTATCCACGCAGAGCTTGTTCCAGATCAGCGATGGCATCCGCTTCGGTTTCGCCCTCGCCATAGGCGGGTATATCGGGGACGCGGGCTGTGAAGCCGCCTTGCTGGTGGTCTGGGATGAGTTCAATAGTTAATGATGATTCTTTTGACATATCATGGTAAGTGTATCATTGGTAGTGGGTTAGGGCAATACTGATTAGTGCAATTTAAGCCTTTTTAAACGTAGCTTTTTCAAACGCTAAGGGTGTGAATGAGTTGTAGAGGCTATTTTAAGCCCTTTCAAACGCTAAGGGTGTGAAAAAGGGTGTGAAAAACTAAGGGTTAAAAAAAGGGGGGGTGAATGGAGTTAATTTTAGTGACTATTCTTTTTTAATACTGTTCGATCGGCCGCTTTGTCTACTTCGGGCATTTTATGTAAACTATACTTTTTTCTTAAAGAAACCGGGGTTTTCCATGATATAAATAGTATACTGGAAAGGAAAATTATTTTCACATTTAGGTAAGGTAAGGTACGAGCTCACAAGACTGAGCGAACCAGACTAATTCAGGCTTGGT
>QIFI01000036.1 GCA_003229735.1 Candidatus Anderseniibacteriota bacterium
AGTCCTTAATTAGATTTTATATGATGGATGTTCAGGATGAGATTAAACAAACAGAACAAAAATTGAAATTGCTTAAGCGGCAGACACAAGGGTCTCGGACTAAAGGCGTCTTCAATGTTCCTGTGGCCGTGGTGGTGGCTGGAGGTCTGATTGCGGCTGCAATATACTTTGGCAGCGGCGGGTCTGGTGGCAGTAATACGGTTGATACACAAGGATTGGGTAATTTGGCAGCTCCAGCTCCGGCGGCAGCGCCAGTGGGTCCAGTTCAGCCCGCAGTGGGCAATATTCGCGAGGTAACCAGCGAAGATCATATTCGAGGCGCGGCGAACGCTAAGGTTACGATTATTGAGTATTCAGATTTTGAGTGTCCTTTTTGTAAGCGGTTTCATCCCACGATGACCAGAATTATTGAGGAATATCCCAATGATGTACGCTGGGTGTATCGGCAATTTCCGCTGGAGCAGCTGCACAGCAAGGCTATTAAACAGGCGGAAGCTACTGAATGCGCTGGTGAGCAAGGAAAATTCTGGGAGTTAACTGATAAGATATTTGAGGTAACACCTTCAAATGATGGCTTGGACATGGCTGAACTGCCTACCTACGCGAGAGACGTAGGAGTGCCTAATATTGCCAGGTTTCAGGAGTGTCTGGATAGCGGTAAATACGCCCAGCATATTCAGGACGATATCGCTGATGCTCAAGCCGCCGGCGGACGGGGTACGCCTTATAGCGTGGTGATAACAGCAAGTGGGGAAAAATTACCGCTATCCGGCGCCCAGCCATACGCGGCAGTCAAACAGTTAGTTGATAAAGCTCTAAGCAGTTGATGAAAATGAATATATTAATGTTGAGACAGTCTTTGAGGCGGGTGTTTAGAGATTATCGGTATAGGGTGGTCGCCATGGCGGCGGCGGCGCTGACCTTTGCCCTGTCGATCTGGCTGAGAAACTTAAATCTGATTGTGATTACATTCAGATCATCGCTGTTTGATATTGGTGATAGTTTGTGGTTGATGTTATGGCTGTTGGGCGGGATTGTGACTGATGCTACGGTATTGGCGGCGGGGCTGATTATTGCAACTTCACTTCTGTTTGGGGTGAATACCGCCATGGTGATCTATTACTTTGCGCAGCGACGTAGTTTGCCCAAGGTTAAGGAGAGCACCACTATTATTGGCGGACTAGTATCGGCGGTCTTCGGGGTGGGGTGCGCTTCGTGCGGCACATTCGTGTTGGGGGCACTGCTGTCGTCTGTGGGTGCTTCGGGTTTGCTGGCCTTGTTGCCATTGGGGGGCCATGAATTCTTAATCTTGAGTGTGGCCTTGTTATTTGGATCTATTTATTGGATGGCCAAGAGTATTCAGACCAGCCAGGTATGTGTATCGGTGGAGCTTAAGGTAGTCACGGTAAATTAGTTATAAGTGCAAATAAGCATAATAACTATGAATTTCAATCAACAAAAAAGTTAATTATTAATGTTATATGAGATTATGAACATAGGCAGTATAGAAATATCACAGCAAAATCTGGTGGCCATTATTCTGGCAGGTGGATTAATCGCGGCCATGCTTATATATACCGGCCGTATTCCCTGGCTGGGTACGGAAGGGGCAGGGCGCGGAGAGTTGACGCGCGGTAGCGTGGGTAGTGAGGAAGGGTTAGCGCGCAGTAGTGATGGTTATAAGGAGTATAATATAGAGATGGTGAATAACAGATATAATCCCTCCCGGGTTGACGTGGAATTAGGTGACCGGGTAGTGCTTAATTTTACTAACAATGATCAAGTAGCGCATGGTGTGGGATTGCCGGCTTTTAACGCTGAAATACCTGGCGGTCATGTGAAACCGGGGGAGACGGCCCGGCTGGAATTTATAGCCAATAAGCAGGTGAGTGCGGACGCGGCGACTTGCGGGGGGCCTAATCCCAGTGATAAGACAGATGATCATGGTGAAGAGCTAGTGGTAAATGTAGTATGAGTGAAAAGGTTAAGCAAATAGCCGGGGAAGATGAGCAGGAGTTGACTAAAAGTGAGCGCAAGAAGCTTAGGCGTGAGGAAAAGCAGAGGGAGAAAGAGCAAGCTGATAAAAATAAGGCGCGGAGAAAGTTAATCAAGTTAGGGTTGGGGTGGGGCTTACCGGGGCTGGTTATAGCCGGGGCGGCCTGGGCGGTGATAACATCTCCTAAGACTGCAGATGATGATATTGTTTCCCGTGAAAGTATTCATTGGCATCCCAGGCTGACGATTGCCATCAACGGTGAGCAGAGAGAAATTCCCGGCAATATTGGTATTGGCGGGGTGCATAAAGATATTCATACACATGGAGCAGATAATACTTTGCATGTGGAGATGAACCGGCTGGTGCGGGAGGATGATGTTCGAGTTAAAAACTTCTTTGATATCTGGGGGGAGCAGTTTACATCCGAGTGTATTCTTGACGCGTGCAATGGCGATGATGGCGCGGTTAAGATGCTGGTGAATGGCGTGGAAAATCAGGAATTTGAGAACTATCTGATGCGGGATGGAGATCGGATTGAAATTGTGTTTGAAAAAGAGCGGGGGGACGCTTAATTATAAAAATTATAACTATGAATAAAAACTTAGTGGGGTGGGGGGCAGTGATAATATTAGTAGTTGTGGGCGGCGGGTTTTGGTTAGGAAATAGCAATAAATCGGCGGTAGTAACAACTCCACCGTCAACGGGATTGGAGAATATCCCCAGCGATATTTCGGTGACAGCGCCGGTTATTGGCGATAGTGAGGAGGTTGAGGCAGTTGATGAGAAACAGTCAGTGGCGGGTGAAGTGAATCAAATCGCTATTGCTTCCGGCAATCTGTTTTATCGGCCTGATAAATTGAGTTTGAAGAAAGGGGAACCGGTTAAGCTGAATTTTACGAACACCGGTTTTCATACCTTCACGATTGACGAGCTGGGGGTGAATGAACAATTTAGCGGTCCGTCGGCGACGGTTGAGTTTACGCCGGCGCAAGCCGGGGAGTTCGAGTATTACTGCGCGGTTCCGGGGCATCGTGAGGGGGGGATGATCGGCACGCTGACGGTTCGATAAGGCGTTAATAGGCATGATGAAAGGAAGGTGGTGGTTGGTGATGCTTATAATAAGAAGCTGATATGCTGCTGGGTATAAAAGATCGTAAAACATTGTTTCGACGCCATGGTATCATGGTTTTGTTTAGCTTGGCGCTGGTGGGGTTGTTCTGGCTGTCAAGGGGGCAATGGGTGCCAGAAATGCGATTGTGGCGGGCGGTGGGCGATGCCGGGTTCGTGTTACTGGCTATGGCGCTGTCAATTGGTCCGCTGGCGCGGCTGTGGTTGCCGGCTCGGCGATGGGTGGCGTGGCGGCGAGAGCTGGGGATCTGGTTCGCGCTATTGGCTTTGGGGCATGGGGTGCTAATTTTAAGCGGTTGGGTTGGCTGGAGCTGGCGGCGATTTTTAGGCTATGAGTTTGTGCCCCAGCTGGGCCGCTGGGCGCGGTTGGAGCCGGGATTTGGACTGGCCAATTTGCTGGGATTGGCAGGTCTTATCTGGGCGCTGGTATTGATGGCCACATCATCCGACTGGGCGGTTAGAAAATTGGGTATCGCGTCATGGAAATGGCTGCAAACCGGCGCCTATATAATTTTTTATCTGGTGGCTTTGCACGCGGTTTACTTTTTGTTTATTCACTATACGGTTTCATTTCACCGGCCGGTTCCGGATCCAAACTGGTTTAGATATCCGATGGCGGCTATTGGCCTGGCGGTGATCGGTTTGCAGGGAGCGGCTTACGCGCAGGTGGTGAGAAGGCGTCAGGCGGCAGAAACCAGTAGTGTTGAAGTGCAGAAAGCGATATTAATTGGGCGGCGGCAAATAGCCAGAGGCACCTATGAAATGACTTTTTCCGTAAAGAGCCCGCTTCATTTTCTGGCTGGCCAGCATACGCAAGTGCGGGTGCTGAAGCTGTTGTATCCGGATCCGCAGGGGGCTTCCCGGGTTTTTTCAATCGCGTCTTCGCCGACGGATAAAACGCGGTTTTCTATAGCCTGGCGTGATACCGGATCCGGTTACAAACGCACTTTGCTGGAGTTGCCTATAAAAACTGAAGTGCTGGTTGATCGGCCCGGAGGGCAATTTATACTGCCGGATGATATCGGGCGGCCCGTGCTGATGGTGGCCGGCGGCATTGGGATTACACCGATCATGAGCATGGTTCGCTGGGCGGCGGAGAAGAAATTGCCACAAGTAATGGTTTTATTGTACGCGAATAGTTCCCGGGAGAGGGCGGCATATTTGGAGGAATTACAGGAACTGGCCGGTACAAATAAACATTTCAGTCTAAGAAATCAATATCAACCGATAGATGGAAAAGTACTGGCTGGTTTGAGTAAGCCGTATAAAAATCCCATCTGGTATGTGGTTGGTCCGCCGGGCATGGTTGATTCGGTACGTCTACTGCTATCCGAAGCCGGGGCGGGAGAGCCAGATATCATAATTGAAAACTTTGATGGGTATGATGGATAAAAGATTAAATCATAAAAAAATAGTATTTGTTAGAAGGGGCCAGCTGGCTTATTCTGGGGGTGAGTATTAGGGCTGGTAATCTAATAATCATATGAAGCAATTTGCTATTATTCTAATAACCGCGGCAGTGGTTATAGCCACGGCGGCGGCAGTGACGGGGGCGGGAGTCTTGGTGATGTATCAAAAAGTCTACGCGGGCCGGATTGTGCCGGGAGTAATCATAGGTTCAGTGCCGGTGGGCGGGCTGACGCGGGCGGAAGCCGGCGATCTTTTACAACAGCGGAAGCAGGAAATTATGGAAAATGGCATTCGGCTGGCGGTGGATGATGAGGAGTTTGAGATTCGTTCGGATGACGTGGAGTTAGCTATTGATGTTGAAAGCGGGCTTAACCGGGCCTGGAATATGGGGCGGGCGGGGTCTTTAAGACAGCGCCTGGTTGATGTTGTACGTAAACCATCGGCGGTGATTCAGATGAGAGTTAGTTTTTCTATTGATGAACAGAGTCTGGACAGCGAAATTGGCATTATAGCGCAGTTGGTTGATACTCCGGGCAAAGATGTGCGTTTGCTGGTTCAAGAAACCAGCGTGTCAGTGTTGACTGATACGGTGCGAGGCAGAATGCTGGATCAAGATAAAGTTAAGGCGCAGATTTTTGAAGCCCTGGAGAATTTAGATGCTAAACTATTAAGGGCGCCATTAATTGATTTTGAACCGCAGGTGAATATTGATCGGTTGGGAGATGTAAAGGAGAGGGCCGAGCGAATCATGGTTGAGCCGTTGAAGCTTAGTTATAATCAGCGAACTTTTATGATTCCGCGATCGCAGATTGGCTCCTGGATTATTTCCGGATATGAAGGAGAATACTTGGTACCGGAAATTGATCGGCAAACGGTAAGCGTCTATGTGACCAGTGTGGCCGAGCAGATTAACCTGGTGCCGCAGGGCCTTAAGTTAAATGTGGTGGATGGCAAGGTGGTTGACTTGGTGCCGGCACAGACCGGGGAGATGCTACAAGAGGAGCAGACCATAGAATTAATTGTGGGCGCGCTGGAGCAGAGATTGAAAGGTGAAGCAGAGGTACCGGAGATAGCGCTGCCGGTAATTGTGGAGAAGCCGGCGGCTGATGAAACGGCGGCCAGTTTAGGAATTACTGAACGTCTGGGCGGGGCGACGACACCGTTTACCGGCAGTCCGCCTAATCGAATTCATAATATTAAAAATGGCGTTAAGTTTTTAAGCGGTATTCTGATTAAGCCCGGAGAGGAATTTTCAACCATTAAAGCTTTGGGGAGGATTGATAATACTACTGGTTATTTGCCGGAGCTGGTGATTAAGGGCAATGAGACGATTCCCGAGTTTGGAGGGGGATTATGCCAGGTTTCCACCACCTTATTCCGGGCGGTGTTAGACGCCGGATTGCCGGTGACAGCGCGGCGAAGTCATTCTTATCGGGTGTCATATTATGAGAAAGATGGCGATGGTAATTATATTGGTCCGGGGCTGGACGCGACGATCTATTCGCCCAATCCGGATTTAAAGTTTACTAATGATACCGGATCGACCATTCTTATTCAGGGCAAGGTGGTGGGTGATCGGATAACATTTGAGTTGTATGGTACTAATGATGGCCGGCAGTCGGAAATCGATGGGCCTTATACGTTAAGCACTTTGCCGGCGGGGGATCCGATTTACACGGACACGGATACTTTGGCTAAAGGGGTGGTGAAGCAAACGGAAAAATCACATCCGGGAGGCCGGGCGATAGCTACTTATAAGGTTACTTACGCGGACGGGACGGTGAATGAGCAAGTGTTTAAGAGCAGTTATCGGCGCTGGCCGGCCAAGTATCTGGTGGGGACGCGGGAATAACGTAGTATAATATATAGGTATTATTATGAGGAGGTGAAGTGATATGAGAGATGAAAATATGGAGGAGTCGGGAGTGGTGGTGACGGTGATTTTAGTGGTGCTGGCGGTGGCGGCAGTCGGCGGGGCGTCGACGGTGGCGGCGGCGGACGCGGCTAAGCCAGGAGATCTTTTATTTCCTCTGGATACCGCGATTGAGAATACTCGGATATCTTTAGCCAGGAGTTCCGAGTCGGAAGTCGCCTTGCGGACGGATTTCGCGGCCGAGCGAGTGGCGGAGATTGAAGATTTACTGGAGGAGAAGGGGGTGGAAGCGCCGGGTCTGGATGTGGCCATAGCCAATTTGGCAGGTCACAAGGCGGGTGTCGCGGATTTAGTGGACCAGCAAGCAGAATTGGAAGGAAGAGCCAAGGCTATTGAGGATTCATTTGAACAAGAAGAGGCTAAGCTTGATCAGGCGTTTAAGGCTTTGGAGCAAAAGTTAAAACTTGAGAAGGCCAGGTTGGAAGTGAGGCTGGAAGCCTTGGCGGCGGACGACGCGGCCGGAGCCAGGGATGCGCGGGCGCGGATTGCTGATATTGAGATTAAACTGGAGGCACTAGAGGCACAAATGGAAATCGCGGAGAAGGCCTTGGAGGTGGAAGAAAAAAGACTAGAGGCTCAATTTAGGGCGGAGGAAAAAGTTCTGGAAGCTCAAGAAGAAGCGTTTGATAAAGAAGAGGAATTATTGGAGTATGCAGCGGATTTATTGGAGGAGGAGCGGGAGAGATTGTTGGAGGAGAGCGAGGCGGAATTGGAGGACGATGATGATAAACAGCTAGAGAAGGAGATTGAAGATATTGAGGAGGAAGCTAAAGAAATAGATGAAAGGCGGGAAGATTTGCGAGAGAGGGAGGATAGAGAGACTCGAGAAACGATTGAGGAATTAGAAATGGATGACCAGGACAAAGAAGCAGTTGAAGGGGACGAGGGCCGAAAAAAGACGGATGATGATGAGGATAATGATAAAGATTAAATTTTGAGGGTAATCGCCCACTGGTTAAGGGCGCTCTCCCTTCTCCCTATTCATAGGGAGAAGGGCGGGGGATGAGGGTTACGCGGATGTTATAAACATA
>QIFI01000022.1 GCA_003229735.1 Candidatus Anderseniibacteriota bacterium
ACTGACATCATTGGTCACAAAGGCAGTGCCGTGCCGGGCATAATGGGTGGGGGCGATGCAATCGAAAGTGTCGATGCCGGATTTAATAATGGCTGGAATATCTTCGGGGTGGCCGATGCCGAGGAGGTGGCGGGGGCGGGTTTGGTCTAGTTCGGTTAGCGTGAGATTTAGCATGTCGATCATGGTTTGTTTGTTATCGCCGTATTCGCCGCCGATGCCGAAGCCGTCGAAAGGCAGGGAGTTTATGTATTGGGCACTTTGTTTTCTTAAATTGGGAAATCGGCCGCCTTGGACAATACCGAAGAGGGCTTGATTAGAAGTTTTGGCGTCCAGGCTTTCTTTAGCCCAGCGGTGGGTGCGGACCACGGATTGGGCGGTGTAGGCTTCATCAGCTACGGGGGAGGTGGCTTCATCAAAGGCGAAGATGATATCGGCGCCGATTTTGGTCTGAATATTGATGGAAGATTTAGGATCGAGATAAAGAGGGGAGCCGTCGACAGGGGACTTAAAGTGGACACCATCTTCGGTGATTTTGATATGGCGGGGTTGTTGACCGAGGGTAATGACAGGCAGGGTGTCAGGAACTTTCTGGTTAAAGTACCTGACACCTTTATCTTTATCGGCAATTTTTCCGATGCCGTGATCCAGGCCGAAACCGAGACTAAAAACCTGAAAGCCGCCGGAATCGGTCATTAAGGGTTTCGGCCAGTTCATAAACTCATGTATGCCCCCGTTTTGGGAAATAATATCTTGGCCCGGTTTCAGGTGGAGATGAAACGTGTTGGCAATGAGGATTTGGGAGCCGGTATTGATGACTTCTTCGCTGGTCAGGGTTTTAATGACGGCTTGAGTGGCGACCGGAACGAAGGCAGGGGTGGCTACTTCGCCGTGTGAAGTGGTTAAAATGCCGAGGCGAGCTCGGCTGTGCTTGGATTTCTTGGTGATTTTGAATTCGATCATGGGGGATTGATAGTGTCTTCGAAGTCTGAGAAGTAATGTGAAATTACTGTCAGGTCAAATTGGGAGAGGATGGATTCTTTGGGTTCTCTGGTAAGTAGAAATTCAAAAGAGGCTTTGACTAATTCCGGAGGTGAAATTTTTTCATTGGTTAATTCTTGCCAATATTTTTTGGTGAGAGTTACCTGGTGAGTGGTTTGGTTATGACTATCCCCTACTGTGATTAAGAATTTCCAGGCGTCGGTGGGGGAGGGCTGGTGTTGAACTTTGATTTGCTCCATGATACTGATGATATATCGGGGTGTAGTATAGTGGTAGTACGTACGGCTGGGGGTCGTGAAGTCCGGGTCCGATTCCCGGCACCCCGACATTGTGAAAAAATAAAAACGGGCGGGACCGGTTTTTTGATTTGATGTATCGCTTATTTAGTTCGGGCCTGGTTTTTGATGCATTTGACGCAGGCCAGGACTGGTTTGCCTTGATAGGTGGTTTTTTGGAGGTTGGGTTTGAAATCGCGTTTACCGGTGGGGTTTTTGTGGCCACGGAGAAGTTTGCGGTGGTTGCCGCGCATCTTTTTCTTGTCGCAAATGGTGCAGGTTTTTGGCATAGTCATGTTATAGAGGAAATGAGAGGTTATTGCAAGAGGGAATGACCAATGACCAATTCCCACTCAAATCCCAAATCCCAATGACCAATGGCGACGGGTATTGTTTTTGGACGTTTTATCATTATGGTTTGATATATTATTATGAGTTGGTAAACTTCGTTTATGTCTATGTTACAAACGGTGGTGATGCCGGGGGAATTGCGAATCGGCGCGTTGCTGTTGGGTTTGGCGATCGCGATTATTTTACATGAGGTGGCCCATGGGCTGGCGGCGCTGAAGCTGGGAGATCCGACGGCGCAACTGGCCGGGCGGCTGACTTTGAATCCGATCAAGCATGTTGATATGTGGGGGACGATTATTGTTCCGCTATTCCTGCTGATATTAAATAGCGTATCGGGGGGCGGGTTTTTGTTTGGCTGGGCCAAGCCGGTGCCGGTGAATTATTATAATTTGCGGAAGGGGAAGTATGGGCCGGCTATAGTGGCGATGGCCGGACCGGCGACCAATTTGCTGCTGCTGATGTTTTTTGGGCTGTTGGCCAGATGGTCGCCGATGGATACCATGCTGCCGGTATTGTTTGGGATTATCGCGCTGGTGAATGGGTGGCTGATGCTGTTTAATCTGATTCCGATTCCCCCGCTGGATGGTTCGAAAATTCTGTATATCTTTTTACAGAACCGGCCGGATATAATTCAGTTTTTGGAGCGGAACGGATTTATGATTTTGTTATTGTTCATATTTTTCGGGGGAGCGTTGTTGAGTCTGCTGACGGTGCCGCTGTTGGTATTGATGTCTTATTTCACGGGGGAAGAGGTGTTGAGGATGGTGCTGGTGAATATGAGTTAGGGCGATATATATAAAGGCAAAAGTTAAAAGATAAAAGGCAATAATGCAAGTTAAAGGTAAAAAGCTCTGTCTTTGCTGAAGCTATGGCGAGGTAGAGGCATTTTTGTGTTTCTCTCTTGGGGTGATGCCAGTCTACAAATCGCATGCGAATGACGCTAATACAGCGGACAAATTTTTATTCAATTTATAATGATTTAATTTTAAACGTGGACATTATGCTTATCATCCTAGCCTTATTCCCGAAGAGGAGAAGAGGGACTGCGAAGGAATAAAAAAACATCGCGGTTGGGGCGATGTGGGGTCAAGAGAACGCTTTGTATGGAAGATGGGTTTATGGCTGAGCGGTGGCTAAAGCGGTTTGTTTGGTTTGTCGACGAGAGCAGGTTTTTTCGGCAAAATTGATCAGGTCTCCAAATAGTGCGGGACTGGTATGGTCGAAGGTAAAGGTAATGGACCAGACGAGACTATTCTGATGGAGTTTGATAGCGAAAGAGCTGGGTTGTAGCGATATTGAATAATAATAGAGTTGTGTTAGGAGCTCATGATAATCTTTGTATGATGCATGAAGATCAGCATATAATTTCTGCTCATTGCCATCCAGGTAATACATGGTATGTCTAGAAAGGATGGAGGGGCAGAAAGTGATAGATCGGTGTCCGCCCAGGGCGCCGTCGAGAATAATCATTTTGACTAGGCGATTTAGGGCGACATGGCCGGAATCGAAACTGCGGACGAATTCTTGCTGGGCCTTAAGGGGGAAAGACATAATGCATCTCCTGTAACTACGGGATTGCCACGGTTTATTAGAATGGGCCTCGCGATGACGAGGTACTTTGGTTTGGGGTAGGTAAGTTTGACAGTTGCGATATTCTTGTCTATGTTGAGGGTACGCACTCGCTGAGGCGAGTGTTTTGTGATTATTATTCATGATATGCCGACTGTCAATCAATTAGTCCGGAAAGGACGAAGGTCAAAAAAGAATAAGTCGAAGACCCCGGCTTTGCAGAGGGGGTTTAATGTGCTGAAGAATCGACCGGTTAAATTTAAGAAGGGGTCGCCGTTTAAGAGAGGAGTGTGTATTCAGGTGAAGACCATGACTCCCAGTAAGCCTAATTCAGCTTTGCGGAAGGTGGCCCGGGTGAGACTGACTAATGGACAGGAAGTAACGGCGTATATTCCGGGCGAGGCGCATAATTTGCAGGAGCATTCGATTGTGCTGGTGCGGGGCGGTAGGAGAAAAGATCTGGTGGGAGTGCGGTATATTGTGGTGCGGGGGGTGCTGGATACGGGAGGAGTGGAGGGTAGAAGGAATGCGCGAAGCAGGTATGGAGCGAAGCGTCCGAAGGAGTAGTAACTAGTAATCAGAAACAAATGAAATATGCCGCGGAAACCGAGAGTATATAAGAATAAGAAATATTTACAGCCGGACCCGAAGTTTGGAAATTTAATGGCGTCCAGATTTATCAATCAGATTATGCGGGGGGGCAAAAAAAGCACGGCCCAGAAGATTTTTTATGATGCGTTGGATATGATATCGGAAAAGACCAAAGACGATCCATTAAGCGTATTTGATATCGCGATGAGAAATGTGGCCCCGGTGCTGGAAGTGAAGGGGCGTAGAATCGGCGGAGCAAATTATCAAATTGCCCAGGAAGTGCGGGGGGATCGGAAAGAAACTTTGGCTATGCGGTGGATTCGAGACGCGGCGCGGTCCAGATCCGGGAAAAGTATGGCGGAAAAATTGGCCGGCGAATTGATTGATGCCAGCAGAAAAGAAGGGGGAGCTATGAAGAAGCGGGAAGATGTGCATCGGATGGCGGAGTCTAATCGGGCTTTTAGTCATTTTGCCAGGTAGAGGAAATAATTGATGTGAGGGTATTTGTTGGTGATACAGAAATTTTCAATTATCAATTTCTAATTTTCATTCAATTATCAATAAGCTAATTTTCAATTATCATTGACGCTATGGCTGATAAAGATAAATTTCCGCAGGTGCCGTTAGAGAAAGTCCGTAATTTCGGGATTATTGCTCATATTGACGCCGGAAAAACCACAGTGTCGGAGCGGATTTTGTTTTATACGGGATTGACACACAAGATCGGCGAGGTGCATGAAGGAGCGGCGGTAATGGATTGGATGGATCAGGAGCGGGAGCGGGGGATTACCATTACTTCAGCCGCGACCACGGCCTATTGGAATGGCCATCGGCTGAATTTGATTGATACTCCGGGCCATGTGGACTTTACGGTGGAGGTGGAGCGAAGTTTGCGGGTGCTGGATGGGGCAGTGGTGGTGTTTGACGGGGTGGCCGGAGTGGAGCCGCAAAGCGAGACAGTGTGGCGACAGGCAGATAAACACCAGGTGCCGCGGATGTGTTTTGTGAATAAGCTGGATAGGACGGGGGCTGATTTCTGGAAAGCGGTGGGATCGATTCATGAGCGGCTGACAAAAAAGACGGTGATTATGACACTGCCGATCGGGTTGGAGGAAAAACATGAGGGGATTGTGGATTTATTGTCTAATAAAGCCTGGTATTTTAAGGGGCAGATGGGAGAGACGGTGGAGCAGGGAGAAGTTCCCGAGGACATGAAGGAGGAAGTGTTGCTCAAACGGGAGGAGATGGTGGAGACGATTGCGGGCACGGATGATGATTTGTCCGAGAAGTTTTTGGAAGGCCAGGAGATTAAAGCAGAAGAACTTGATAAGGCCTTGCGGGCGGCGGTGATCGCGAATGAGCTGGTGCCGGTGTTTTGCGGATCGGCGCTTAAAAATAAAGGAGTGCAGAGAGTGCTGGACGCGGTGGTTGATTATCTGCCGTCGCCGGCTGATATGCCGGCGGTGAAAGGGACATTGCCTCATAATGAGGAGACAGAGGTAGAGAGGAAGCCTTTGGATAGCGAGCCATTCGCGGCCCTGGCTTTCAAAGTGGCGACTGATCCGTTTGTGGGGCAGATTACTTTTTTTAGAGTTTATTCGGGAACGTTGAAGTCCGGATCTTACGTGATGAATTCTTCTAACGGCAAGAAGGAAAGAATCAGCCGAATTTTGCGGATGCATTCCAATGATCGGGAGGAAGTGCAGGAGATTGGTGCGGGTGGGATCGGAGCTTTGGTGGGATTAAAATTTACCACTACCGGAGATACTTTGAGCGATGTGGATGATTCGATAGTGCTGGAGAGAATTATCGGGCAGGATCCGGTGATTTCGATCGCGGTGGAGCCGAAGACCAAGGCGGATCAGGAGAAGATGGGTAATGCCTTGAAGGCATTGCAGGGAGAAGATCCGACTTTTCGGGTAAAAACTGATGAAGAAACAAAACAGGTTATTATGCAGGGCATGGGGGAACTGCATCTGGAAGTGCTGACCGAGAGAATGAAGCGGGAGTTTGGGGTGGAAGTGAATGTGGGTAAGCCGCAGGTGGCGTATAAGGAGACGATTCGGAAAGTGGCGGAGGCGGAAGGAAAATATATTAAGCAGAGCGGCGGACGGGGACAATATGGTCATGTGTGGCTGCGCCTGGAGCCTTTGGAAGCGGGAGGCGGGGTTGAATTCGATGACAAGATTAAAGGCGGATCAATTCCCCAGGAATATATTCCGGCAATCGGTAAAGGGGTGAAGGAAACAGCGGAAGGCGGAGTGCTGGCGGGGTATCCGGTGGTGGACGTGAAGGCTACGGTGTATGACGGAAGTTATCATGACGTGGACAGCAGTGAAATCGCTTATAAGGTGGCCAGTTCGATAGCTTTTCGGGCGGGATTCAAAGCGGCTGATCCGGTATTGCTGGAGCCGATTATGAAAGTGGAGGTGACGACACCGGAGCAATATATGGGAGATGTGGTGGGGGATTTGAATTCAAGGCGGGGGCAGGTGGAAAGTATGGAGGATCGGCTGGAGTTGAAAGTGATAAATGCCATGGTGCCGTTGGCGGATATGTTCGGGTACGCGACAGCGGTGCGGTCAATGACGCAGGGGCGGGCGGTGTATACGATGGAGTTTGATCACTATAAGCAGGTGCCGTCGAATATTCAGGAGGAGATAATAGGAACTAAGCAGGAGGAAAACAAAAAGTGATGCGTGGTAAATCCAAATGTCAAATCAATGACAAATGACTGTTTGAATGACCAATTCCCAATTCCCAATGACCACTCAATGACCAATTCCCAATGACCACTGGCGCGGTGGGGACTCTTAATTTTCAAGGGAGAGAGATATTGATTACGGCGGGTTAGAAACTCGCCCTATTTGTTAAAAGGTAGTTCCTCATTCTACGTGAGCGATTACAAGACTCGGGCTTGCCATAGATGGGGAGTTTGATTAGTGTTAATCAGATGCAGATACAAATGTGGCTGGAATCAATAGCCAGAGTAGTCAATCAAATTGGGGGGTATTTTACATTCAAGATTGGGGATGAGGAGTATGTGGTGATGAAGAAGTCTGATTTGGAGAAAGATAGTATGGGAACGCAGTTGGAGTTGGGATCCAGCGAGCAGAGTTTGCGGGATGATGATACCGAGGCGGCAGACGGTCAGGAGGAAGGGCTCTCCAGGCCATCCGTGGAAGCGGAAGTAAGTATAAATGATTTACAACCGCATCATATTCCATTGGATCATGACGCGATTCAGGAGGATGGGGGGAGTCGGGCGGGAAATGAAGAGATAGGGAGAGACGCGGCTGACGACAATATTGAATGGCCGGCGGCTGATGATCTGGATCAAAATAAAGTAAGATTTGAGCCGTTAAAGGGAGATTTGCCGCCGGAATTGCAGGAATAGGGGATGCGTAAATTTCAAGTTTTAATTTACAAATTTCAACTTGTCTGTTGATACAGGCGGCAATTTTTCAGTGATGTAATTGCTAAATTGCTAAATTACTGATGACGCGGACGGAATGACCAATTCCTAATTCCCAATTCCCACTCAAGTCCCAATGACCAATTCCCAATGGCGCGGCGGGGCCACCTCGGGGGTGTTTTTTTTCGCATTTGTACGAGCTCACAAGACTGAGAGGTGGTATACTAAAAACAGCGTTAAACAAACACAAACAGCAAAACTATGGCCTTTCGGCTATCAGAAA
>QIFI01000072.1 GCA_003229735.1 Candidatus Anderseniibacteriota bacterium
GCAAATGCGTCATTTAGACCAACCTCTAGTCCGATGGCCTGGAGCTTAAATAAACTTTGTTCTATTTCGGCGCGGGCCTGCCGAGCTTCGGCTATTTGCTGTTGATATTCGGCCTGCTCGGCCTGCTTGAGAGATAAGAATTTATTTTTATCAGTTTGCTTATTTTTTAAGTCGGATTTCTGATAACTTTGAGCTGATCTTAATTGCTGTAAGGAATCCTGCTGTTGGCTTAACTTTTGCTGTTGTTCGGCCAGGCTATCCTGCTGATCCCGTAAATTATTGATCAGTTCTAAAGCGCCGGCTTGAAGAGCCAGATAGGCCCGACGCTCGGAGAGCAAGTTGCTTAATGTGGCAGAGCCGAAGATGACTTCCAGTATGGGGGTATTTTCATGCTGATAGAGCAGGCGCATGGTATTGCTTAGCCTGATTCGGGTGGAGGCTATATCTTCTTCCGTGGCTTGCATTTCCCGGTCAATTTCCTGGAGATCAGAATTGGTGACAACAATGGCCAGGGCAGTTTGCTCCAGGGCCAGGGCAGTAGTTTTTAATTCACCATTGATTTTAGATAGCTGGCTGGCGGCCAGGTCGGCTTGCCGGCCGGCAGAATCGCGTTGAGAAGATAGGTCCTTAATTTGGGTATCGAGCTGTGACAGCTCGGTCTGTTTGGCTTCCAGCACATCCTGATTGGCCTGGAGCTGATTTTTAGCTTTCCGCGGGTCGATGGTTTCAGCTGGCTCGGCGGATGGATTGTCCGGGTCTGCCTGGGCCAACGCGGGCAGCGGAGAAATCAATACCGAGACTATCAGGAAAGCGGCGGGATAAGTTTTAAGCGGCAATAAGCGAGTTAATTTCATGTGAATAGTATACCTTGAACCAGTGAGTAGTTTGTAGTGAGTAGTTTGTAGTTGGCAGTTGTGGATAAAACTGGTTTAACGTCTTGATTTAGTTTGTTACACTTGTGTTCGTGGAGCAATAATAATATATATTATGCCGATAACCAAGAGAGAGGAATTAACCAAGAAGCAAAGCAAGGCCCTGCATTGTATTCGGCAATTTCTAGCGGAGCACGATTACGCGCCCAGCTATCGGGACATTATGAGAGCGATGGGAATTAAATCTCCGGCGACAGCTTATAATCATGTACAGGCTCTGCGGGAAAAAGGGTATATCACATTGCGGGATGGACAGATGAGGAGCGTGAAGCTGACGGAAAAATCAGATATTTTTCAGAAGAGCGTGGAAATTCCCTTGATGGGATTAATAGCAGCCGGCCAGCCGATTGAGGCAATTCAGGATAAAACTAATTTGGCGGTGCCGATTGAGTTATTGCCTCATCTTAATTGTTACGCGTTAAAAGTCAGCGGTGATTCGATGATTGATGATGGGATATTAGACGGGGATTATGTGGTAGTGGAAAGAAATTTCTATCCGGAAAATGGTGAGGTGGTAGTGGCCCTGCTGGATAATGAAAATGCCACGCTAAAAAAATATTTTCGAGAGAAGAATCGGATTAGATTGCAACCGGCTAATAAGAGAATGAAACCAATTTATTCGAAGAATCCAGTGATTCAGGGAATTGTGCGGGCGGTGATGAGACGATACTAGTTGGTAGTTTGTAGTTAGTAGTTTGTAGTTTGTAGAACTCATGAGTTAGTTTGATTTCTCGATTTGGGGAGTTTCGGCGCCGGTGTCGATTTGGTCCAGGCGGTTATTGAATTTATCCAGACGGCGGGACGAATCGTCATAGCGATTTTTGGCGTTGGTTAAGTGGGTGCCAATCATGGCATAGTCTTTAGTGAATTGGGTGAAATCGCGGCGGACCTGGCCGATACTGGCGATAATTTCTTTGGTTTTTTCTTCAATCTGCATCCCGCGAAGGCCAATTAAGACGGTTTGCAGGTAAGCCAGAAAGCTATTAGGAGAAACGGGCACAACTTTATGATTTAGGCTGAATTCCCATAAGGTCTGGCCGCTTGGATCATGAACCATAGTTTCGTAGTAGATGGCTTCGACGGGAATGTACATAAAGGCATAATCAAGAGTGTGATGCTGGGGAGAAATATATTTCTTACTAATATCAGAAATATGTTTTTTTAGATCGCGGAAGAAAGTCTGGCGGATAATTTTCCTTTGATTAGGGTCTTTGGCCTCAATAAATAACTGGTAGTTGGCCAGGGGGAATTTGGCATCAACGGCGACAATGTAGCCATCCTGGAGCATGATAATGGCATCGGCGATATCACCGGTGTCAGGAAAAGTATGCTGGAGCTGGTATCTATCGCCGGGCAAGACATCGGACAGCAGGTTGGCTAATAATACTTCGCCAAAGCCGCCGCGGATTTTAGGATGACGAAGCATCTGCTGGAAGGATGATATTTCGTCATTGGTTTTTTGAATGGCGGCGGTGGCGGCTTTGAGCTGGCCTAAACCGGCGGCGACTTCCCGAACGGCTTTTTCCGAGTGGCCGACGCGCTGGCTGACAAATGATTTAGTGTCGTGCATGGCCCGGGCATTTTCCTGAAGCCGCCGATCCATCTGCCGGCTGAATTGCTCTAACCAGCTGGTCATAGTGACCTGAAATTCGGCTTGCTTGTTTTTTGAAGAGGCCGGCCGGGATTTAATGACGAATAAAACTATAGCGCCGCCAATAGCTAGGCCAATTATGAGAATGAGTAATTCGGTAGCCATAGCAGGTTAATTATAGCGGCGGCGAAGGGATTGGGCTATTTTCCCGGGCCGGTGACAGCTGGCGTTCAGGCAGACTGCCCGGGGTTAGAGCGTCCGATGGCGGGTCAATATTGACCAGTTTATTTTGATCGTTGAAGTTGATGGTAAGTTCGAGAAGGTTATTGTCCGGCAGGTCGAGAGTAGTGTTAATGTATCGAACTTTATTTGACCAGGGAGTTATGGCCAGGGTGACCGGCAAATATTCCAAATCGGAAATGATGGCCCGGTAGGTGTTAAGTTGGGCATTGTCCAAACCTAAATCGGAGGTCAGACCATCGATGAAAGTCAGAACTGCCGGAGGGGCAACGCGGGCGGCATAGGAGCGAAATTTCTGATCATTTATTTTTATTCGTTCAGAGCGAGAGACGCCGGTGAATAGGTTTTCATCGGCAGTTAAGTTATTCCTGCTAATTTTCCGGCCGCGAGGCAGTTCGATCCATTGTCCTTTGGTGGCGGCCAGGATAGGAAAAGCGGCGGGGGCTTTAGTGACCAGCAAGAAGGCTTTATCGCCGATTAATTTAACCTGGCCGGTAATTAGTAAAGTTAAACTTTCAGCTTGGGCGGTAATGGTGATATCGGCGGATATGCTGGCCGGGGCGGCTGACTTATCATATATCCCATCCGCCTGGAATTGTAGTTGAGTTGGTTCACCAAGAAGCTGACTGGTGGCCGGGGCGTCAGTTAGAGTTATCACCGCGTTAAATTGCTGTGCTTCGGCGGACTGGAGATTATTAATGGCGCGTTTAATAACCAGCTCTGGACGAGACCACCACCAGAAAACGCCGCCAATGATGATGATAAGCAAAAGCAGAAGAATAATCTTGCGGCCTAAGGAGCCCCCAATTAAATTTGCCATTTCTATAGCAGATTAAACGATGTGATAGAATTACTCAATTATTTCTTCGCGGCGGTCGCGAACGAAATCAAACCATTCCTCGGTGATGTCGATGAGAATCTTAAAGGGAGCTTCCAGGACGCGATCCATAAAGAAGAGGAGGACATTCAATTGGCGGATATGCTGGGCCAGCCAGCGGCCGAATTCCAGAACGGGCAGAGCCAGGAAACTTAAAATAGCGGAGGTGGCAGTTTCTTTTTTGGGGATAATGCGCAAGTCATCCACCGAGCGGCGGATGCGAGTAGCCAGGAAGCTGACCAGCCCCAGGAAGACCACGAAGAAGAACATGGCCAGGAGTGAGAATTCAAGTTTATCTAAAAAGGTGAAAAGCAGCCAGAAGATGAACATGAATAGAATGGCGTAGAAGATAGCGAAGGCAGACCAGGTGGTGGTGCCATAGTGGCGGGGGGATGTGACTACCACGGTAGGCAGTTCTCCTTCACCGCTGACAATCTTTTTGAGCTGTTCGATAATTCCTTCAGTGTTTCTTTCACCAGGGACGCGGACTGTGGTGGCCAGGAAAAAAAGCAGGACGGGATGAAAAGTGATATTCGTGGCCAGGGCTAGAATATGAACCTGGCCCAGAATATATTTTTCGTAGGGAATTTCAACTACAAACGCCAGGAGAGTCTTAGTTAAAAAGAGAAAAAGAATACTGTGCCAGGCGCGTTTGGCGATGCGGCCGCGGGTTAATTTAATGCGTTCATTAATCGCATCGCGAGCGACGGCTTCAAATTCAGATTCAGAATTGAGGCTATCGGCTTGATTAGAGGCGAGTATATCCCGGAGGGTCAAATACGGAACGGCCACCGGACGCATAAGCCTGGTTAGCCGATCACGAGCGGGGTGGGCCAGCATTTGGGTAATTTTCTGTTGAAAGGAGGGCAGTTCCCGGGCAATAATATCAACTTCGGCCGGGGTTAATTCTTCTTTATCCCAGGTGGAAAAGTGGTTAACAAAATAGTGATAGGCCAATTCGTTGTTATCGGCGGCAAAGAGGGCCCGGTGGCAGGCCAGATAAAGTTGAGTGGGTCGATCTTCTTCGGCCACATAGTAATCAGACCAGACCACCCGCCGGTAGGTATCGTGATACATCAGGTGAACCAGCGCCTCCTGGCGGTGCGGGGGGTATAGTTCATGGTCGATAGAAGCGGCCACCAATTTTAGAAACCAGTCGGCCTGTTCTTGATCAAGATGAGAATAAATCTGTTTAGCTTTTTTAAGGCGCAAGCCAATTCGTACAGCGTATGATTTGGGGCAAGGTTTGATATAGTTGCCGCGAATTAGTTCCTGCAGGAGAGTGGTGGCGATGGTAATGGGGGGGCGGTCTTCAAATAAGCGGCGCTCTAAAATGCGCAGGATAGAGCCGCGGCGGAGGATTTCTTCCTCATCCGGCTCTAAAGTATTGCGAAAGCGCTCATAAGCGAATGCGATGCGCCTGGTGGCTGAAGAGACTTGAATCAAATCCCCCGGCGGAGGGGTGGTGGCGGCGGGGCTAAAATAGCGCATGAAATCGGTAATGGTCTGGCGGGTTTCCATGTATATACGGTAGCTAAATATTGAGCATTAGTCACGCGGAAGGGCCGTAATAAATTTTAAATTTTAAATTTTAAATTTCAAGTCAATGACTAAAATTCAAATGACTAAGGCGCTGTATTTTATAATTAGTCTTTTTTGGGGGAATGTTTTTTTAAAAAGTCCTCAATGCTGATATGGGCCTGCCAGGCGTCTTTACCACGGTGCGCCAGGTCATCCGGCTGGTCATCGGCGCTGACGGGACCATCTATGGTGAAGCCTAGTTTTTCCATGAGACGCGGATTGTTAGCCACTATCCATGAGGTGGCCGTAATTTCGGCCACATCTGATAATTCAGCTTCCGTCTTTAATCGATCAGAAAGTTCTGCCAGGGCAGTCTTAATCGCTCGTACTTTTTCGACGGTTGACAAGGTGCGGGCTGATTGGACATGCAAGTCAAGTGATTCGCCCGCCACGGTGTAGCCAATGGTATTATCTTCATCAAGGGGAACAAATTGTTCTCCCATATCGGCTCGTTCGCGGGCTTCAACTTCCCGGGGTCCGAATTCACCGATAACTGTCTCGTGCCATCGGCGAGCCGCCTGACGAGCCAGCTCATCGTCCGGCAAGTCATGGGCGTCTTCGAGCCAGGCTAAATAATCAGCGAAAGCCTCTTCATTATCAGTAAAATGTTTGGCAATACTTTGCTCGGCTTGAGCGAGTAAGTGTTTCCGGGGAGTGCCATCCACACTTGAATCCTCCATCACCTGGCGCATTCTGCCGACCAGGGCTGCCATTTGCGGATCACTCTCCGGCTGGGGCTGGATATTATTCTGGAATTTTTCAACAGACATGTTGTCACTATATTAAGGTATGTCTTGAGAGGTTTATCACTTACTATCCCGCTCTACCTGAAGATTTTCAAGTGACTTCTCAACTGCAATTACCTGTTGATTTAAATCACTAAAAGGGACATCTAACTTTTTCACTTTTTCCAACGTATCTCTTAATTCATCCAACGAACTTTTAATTTGTGAGGATAAATCTTTAAGCTTATCTATCTTTCCTGACTTCGCATTTTCTTGTTCAAGGTCTGTAATAAGGGATTCAGTAAGGTCAAGATATGGTTGAAGTTGGCTGGTGATTTTTTTGTCAACTTCGTCTATGCCTCTTTGCAGTGCTCCAACACCCTCTGTTCCTATCTCGGCAAATGATTGGCCGTCTACTTCGGGGTTATCTGAAAATCCTTCTTCGATGAGAGCAGCGTTTTTTCTACGCTCCTCCGCAAATCGCTTGGGCAACATTCCTAATTCAACAAGTTCATCTAGTCTTTCGTTGCACGCAGCTGTAAATAATCTTTGTCGCGGTGATGCTTCTTTCAGAGAGTTAGACTCTTGCGGTGTTTGAGAAGTACTTGAATTCTGCTCGTCTGGCTGATGGTCAATATCAGGATGTTGAGGCTGAAAACGACGCTCAAAATTTTCTGACATAATTATGCTTGCATATTAATAAGTACCATATGGTTATTAGCTGGCACTTCCGACTAAATTATCTACATCATCCAGTTCATCAACGGAACTACCAGACTGATCTTCTTGAATACCAGGATCCGTATCGGACACGTCAGAAATTTGACTCATAGTTATTTCCACATTAGTGAGACGCTCTTCCATTATTCGCTCTCCGTTATCCATAGCTGCAAATATCTGCTCAAATGAAGATTCAATCTTATCTATCTGCTGGTGTGATATAGATTCGGCGGGCATTGATCGGAGACGTGTTTGTAAATTCTCGCTACTAGCATCGTTCATGCTCCGGATATTATTGAGGAGTTCATGGACGCGGTCATTAGTAGCATCAAGTTGTGCCAATCCTTCATCGCTAACAAGATGAGAGTACTGCCCTTTTAGGGTTGCCAATTTTGTTTTTGCCTGGTCAAAGATACTATTGTAGCGCTGTTCAAATTGAGTCATTCGCTCATTTGCAGTTTCGTAGCGTTCGCCGGTTCGCTCAGCGAGCTGCTCTATCCTTCGTCGCTTTTCTTCGGATTCACTGTCTTGATCGCCGTGCTCTGCTGCTGCCTGGACATTTTCATTTTCTGGGACCTCAACATCCTTGTCATCAATGATTTCTGGGTCGCCTTGTTGGATGCTTTCCTCTAAGGCTTCATTTGGTGAATTGTCGAATTCAGATTCTTTCTCAAAATCTTCCACGCTAGTAGGCAACTCTATTTCAATGATATCTGGTTTGGCTTCAGATAATCCTTCTGCACCGGTATTACTTTCAAGGTCCGTGTTGTCAAAAGATCCACTATCAAC
>QIFI01000002.1 GCA_003229735.1 Candidatus Anderseniibacteriota bacterium
CGTCAACTTTCACTCGCGCCCGAATGTGATATTGGTGATATTGGGGTCTGCCACCGTTCATTGGCTCAATAATGCGGAGAGGGAGGGATTCGCCCGGCTAGCTCAGCGGGCGCCCGCCTTATTGGCGGGCGAACCTATGTTCACTTGCGGAGACGGCAGGATTCGAACCTGCGGTACGCTTTCGCGCACAATCGCTTTCCAAGCGATCCCATTCGGCCACTCTGGCACGTCTCCAGGTAAATTACCAGATAATATTTTTTATTTTTTTCATAGTCATTGCTCCCTCCAGCATAGTCTTTTTTAACATTTTATCGAGCTTTTTCCAATCTTCCTTACTGCTGTATCTAACTTTAAGTGTCCCGAGCCGATTAGGCTTGTATTTACTGCCCTTTGCGCTTAGTAGGATCGTCTTTTGGAATTGCTCAACTGGGACGCTGGATGCGACAGACCAAAATTCTTTAAGTTTGGATTCCAAGCGTTTGTCATATGTGAAGAGCTGGCATTTGATACGTTTGTGGTCAAGTTCTAGGATCTCCTTTAAAAAACGTACATAGATGGATATGATATAAGGATCAGAATTTGTGACATCAAGGGCATAAACGAATGTGTTTTTTCCTCGATGATCGCGCCTCAACTTTGTGCCTTCGCACGCGTAAATAAAAATGCCAGCATTTTTAAGATCAGTCTTTTTCATCCACGCTATGATAGCGTGTATATTTTTTAAATGCAATGCGCCTTTTGTGATTCAGGTAGGATTTACCTCTTATATGAGCGAGTGGCCGCCGCTAGCCAACATAGTTTTATTACAGGTTCATATCAAGGCTGTCAGGTGGCGTCACGGTTAGAGATGTTGTCATCATCTGGATGTTCGGGAGAAGTGTGATCATCGAGGCCGCGCAGATCATCCAGGTGGCCGGCATGATCGTAGCCGGAACCATCGGGCTCGTCGTCGTCAAAATTGGATCGGCCATACATGAGGCTGGGGCGATCGTCACGATCGCCGCGGAAAACGCCGTTCGGGTCCTGGCTAGGGTTAGCGCGGGGGTCGGAGCCGAAATTATCGGTGTGGCGGCGGAAGTAACCTGCTGTAATCCGCGTCCATATTTTTCCAGTTCGCGTTTGATAAGTTTGGCTTGAGCTTTGCTGATCGGATCTTTGGTATCGCGGCGCCATTTGCCATAAGCACGATCCAGCTCGGAGCGAATACCGGGTCCGCCGCGGACGGTGATACCTCTCCCCTTTTTGAATCTGGCTAGAGTTTTTAGGGCGTGGCCTCGTTCTTTCTGGTTTAGAGCTCGGCGTAATTTACGATTGCGTTTGAAGACATTGCGCAGTCCCCGCCGACCGCTCATGAAGCGGCCAATGTGACTTCTGGGCATGATTTTATGATACCACTCCCCTACCACAGGCGGGAAGCCCGGCTTAGTGTGCACTCGGCAGGAATTGAACCCCGTAGCATGGCTGCGCAACTACGGGGCAGGCCTGCTTTGTGATCCCGGGAGGACTTGAACCTCCGGCCTTTGGATCCGCAATCCAACGCTCTATCCGCTGAGCTACGGGATCTGGTTATGGCTTTCTGTGTTCACTAGAATGCCTTAAAGTTGATTTTACGTCCAGGTGAGGTTTGATAACTGCTCACTGTCTAAAGGTGTTCTCCCTTCTCCCTATATTTGGGAGAAGGGCTGGGGATGAGGGATTAAATTAGATATCATTTTATTACCCTCACCCTAACCCTCTCCCTGAAAGGGAGAGGGGATCCTCGAACTATGGGAAGTTGTGAGGTTTGATAGTTTGGCGAGGGTGGTATAATGAAATCATGCCACAAGTGAGGGTCAGGCCAAGAAAAGATGCTAGGGTTAAGACTGAAGAAGTTGAGGAGCCGGTATTGAAGATGGAGCCGGTGGAAGTGCGGCCGCGTAAACAATTGCCGGCAAAAGAGGATGTGCAAATTGGAGAAACGCGGCGGAGGAAAGTCAGACGGCAGTTGGAGGAGCATGAGGAGGATGCTCGTTTTCAGCGGGAAAGAGAGGAGATGCAGAGAGGGCATGATCTGGAGGAAGTGGATGATGACGTGGAAGATGAGGCTACTTTATACGAATGGCGGGCGGTGGAGCATAATCACCGGCCGAAAACCGGGGCCTGGTACGCGGCTTTCGCGGTGGGGACTACTTTAGTAGTGGGGATTCAGTTATTTATGCTGAATTTTGTAGGGGCGGTTACCATCGCGTTAACGGGGGCGGCCGTTTATTATATTGCTCAATTCAAGCCGCAAGTGGCGCGGTACCGGATATTGATGGATGGAATAGCAATTAATAACCTGATGTATCACTGGCGGGATTTGGCGAAGTTTAACGTGGTGTATGAGCCGGAAGATGAAGTGATGACGGTGATATTTTTGAGTAAGCGATATTTTTCGCCATATATTCATATGGAAATTGGGGACGCCAATCCGATTGAGATTCGAGATGTTTTACTGGAGTTTCTGGATGAAGACCAGGAAATGGATGAGCCGCTGGCGGATGTGATTGCCAGACGGGTGGGATTTTAGACAGTGCGCAACAATAACTCAAAGACTACTAATTATAGTAGTAAATTTATGTTAGTTGAGGGGGATAAATATGTAGCGGCACTAGATTTAGTATGAGTATTTTTGATGTTTTAAGGATGTTTGGGAAGGCTTTCAGTTGATGGGGAAGGTAGGTTTTGACTGGCTTCGATGGATAGATTATCCGCAGTGGCTGTATTTATTCCAGGAACGAATAAGCGTTGATTGAAATCATAGCGATAGTCTGAAATATCGTCTTCACGCTTAGGCGGCATTTGAACAGTGTATTTGAGTTGATATGAGTCGTTGGTGCTGGTGTAATTATAGGGTTGATTGGTAAAGATATCTTGAGGAATGACTTGCAGAAAAGGATCATCCTTCTTTTGGAGTCGTTTCAGCTCATAACTGCCCGATGAAAATTTATTTTCCGGCTGATCGTCATCCTGACGGGCTGGTATCTGGCTGACTTTTTTCAGCAAGCGGGTGAGATCTTCAGGATAATTGCCGGTATGGATATAATAAGCCTGCAAAGCATTGCGGATGGCTCGAAGTTGGGATTGTTGACGGGATAGTCTGACTTGCTCTAGAGATTTCCCGGTCAATAAAACTTGGGCTTGATCAACTGTAATTGAGTCGACTGGAGTTTCAATGGAGATGGGTTGATTAATATCATCCAAGCCGGCAGTTAAGGTAAAGCGATATTGGATATCTTGAAGTTTTGGCACGGTATCAGGCGGCACCAGACGCACAGTATACGCAAATTTGCGGGGCCAGAAATTTTGATCGTCGACCCATAATTCGAGGGTGATATTTTTATCAAGCGTGTCATAGAATTGAGAAAATTCGTCGCTATCCAAGTAGCGCTGGGTTTCTTCATCAAATTTGATAATTGCCTGGTCACCGAATTCCTGTTCTACGGCTTGGGTTAAACGCCGATAAAAATTGGCAAACTTGTCACGATCCATTTTGACCTGATAGTGGTAAAGATTTCGCCCATCGGCTTTTTCCCGCGGAAATTCTTGAACAATTTGCAGGACTTCTTCCTGCTGTAGTAGTTGCAGTATGAGTTGATACTGTCGAAGTAGGAGGGCGCCACGTTTATCAATACTCTCATCACGGGAGCGATATAGGAGACTGCCGAGCCAGGTATTATAGGCATCCCGAGGTACGGCTTTGATCCATTTTTGTTTTAGCGCGGCCAAATCAAAAAATCCCAGGGAGGGCGCCTGCTGTATATTAAGATAATAGTCTTCACCTTTTTTGCGCAGCTCGGCCGCTCCGTTAAAAGTGGCGCCGCCCAAGGCCAGCTGTCCGCTTAGATTGTAAGCGCCGTCGTTTGTCTGGGAGATTTCAGATTCGTTTTGACCGCTTAATTGGACGAAGGCGTCAATCTCAATGGGCAGGTATTGATAAAATTCGTTAAAGTTAGAGGCGATAGGATATGGTGATACGTCGGAAAAATTGACTGAAGCGTAAATAATGGGCGAATCTTTAGTGATTTCGATGGTGCGGCTGTCTCTGATAATTGGCGAGCCTTTTTCCTGGTCTGCCAAGGTTTTTTGATAGGCCTCGATGGCGGCATCGGTTTCCAGCTGAATGTGAAGCGTATAATTCTGGCCGCCCGCTTCCTGACGATAGCCATAAAGCTGTTGCGTTTGCGGGTCTAAAAGCGATGGCTGGTTGATATATGTATCGGGAGTTGATAACTGATCAAGAGAGGGGGGATCAATTTTGTTTTTATTATAATATTTTCGAATGGACTGTTGGATGGCCGGTAGATTAGAGAGGCGTTGACGATCTCTTTTGATGGCTTGCATACGGGCCTGGAATTGAGGCAGATCCGCGGCCCAGGGGGTAGCATCAGCTGTTCTGGGTTCTGATTTAAAGGCCAATTTGATATCGTAGGACGCACTATTAATATCAAGAACATTGGCCAGCATGCGATCAAGGACTTCGTCCGGAGATAAGGAACGTCCGAAAGGCAGCCAGCCGGACATATAGGCCAGAGAGCCGCCAGCTATGAGAAGAATAATCAGTACTGAACCGGCAACGATGAGCGGGGTTTTCTTGGACCGTTTAGGTGAGGCTGGCGGGCTGGAATAAACAGGCGGGGAGGCTAGGGGGAGCGATGTTGATATTTCAGACGGTTGGTCCATGGGAAAAATTAAGGACTAGAGGTGCTATATGTATGATAGATGATGAGGTGATTGGGGGCAAATGTGGTGAATTAGACTTCAATAATTTTCCGGATGCAAAATTTTGTGTACCGGGGCCGGCAGTATGCGGGTAAAAGTATTCGGCACTTGTGGGCCAGAGTTAGTGATTCTGGTTTTTTTGTTCAAACACTCCCCTAAAAGAGATTCTGATATCTGGTGGTCAGGGCGGTGCCAATTAGATCCAGGGTTCTGCTATTAAAGATGAATTCAACTTGCTTGCCTGGGTATCTTAGCGGTACCGAGTCGCAACAGTAATTTGTTTCAGTTAATGAAAATCTATCCGGGCTGACTGTGAGAATAAGAGGGGTTGCGTGGCCATTCTCAATCGTGAGCTCCGGGTAATTCTTAAAGAAGTAATCATAGATGCTTACCCATTCGCCATCACGCCAGATTGAGTAGAGAGGGTAAGTTTCGTGACCACCATCATGGAAAGCAAATATTAAGTTATCATTCACCCAATAGATTTTCTGGGTACGGGTAAAGAGGCAACCACCACCTTCAAATGGTTTGAGGTCTGGATGAGGGACCTGGCCTTCCGGATCAGAATAGAAATAGGTAGTGTGGGCATTATAATTGCTTTCTGGCTCGCGTTTAACTTCGCCAAACGTCGTCTGCGCCCATATAGTTGGACTAATTTGCTTAATAGGTGAAATCTTGCTAATTTTAGATTCGTCTCCATCATTTTCCGCGCATTGTTCTCGATCAAGCTGAACGTCGAAAGTTGTTACTAAACTCGGATCTTCAATGACGGATTTTAGGGTCGGCTTAAATTCATTTTCAGCTTTCAGTATCTTTTCTTTAGTTTTACTAAAATCATATTTGGGATTATCGACAGCGACTAATCTTTCGTCAGAAAATATCTTGATCTGATATTCATTTTGTTCGCAGATATTTTGATCATTCAAAACAACCTCAAATTGATATAAGGGTCTGGGCTGGTATTCTTCGCCATCCTCATAAACGATTTTATCTCTGGCGATTATCTCTACAGGAATATCACCTTGCTCGCATTTTCCGTAAACTGATATTCTGTTGGCATCGGCTGGCAGTTCATCAGAAATCACTAGGCCATATGGCTTGTTGGAGACCGAACTTTCTATAGATATTAGGCTTGGCGCTTGATAGTATCTGCTACTTATTGGGATTCTTTCCGGCTCAGTTTTTAGGCCATATTGATAAGTGGGCGTAATAACTTTTCTAACAACACCACTTTGGGCAACACTTTGGGAGTTGTATATTTTCTCAACGACGCCAATTACGTCATCTACGGTGATTTTACCAGGGCCCGCTGAATTATCTACAAAGCAACGAGAGTCGTCTGCCTGTTGTCGATTATCGCTGATAACAAATATTTCATTCGAATCCAGCTGGTATTCCCAGCGGTTTAGCCGACGCTCATCAGGAGGACAGGGAAATGTGGGTCCGAGATTATCTACTGGAATCCAGCCTGTACTAAAGTTGAAAGTATAGTCCTCATAAAGCACATTTTCTTCCCCAGATGAGTCGACTATCCTTATATACTCATTTTCAATTATTACTTTCTCCCCGGGCAGACCAATTAAGCGGCTTAACCTATTTTGGGTATCAATCGGAGAATTAAAGACAAGCAGCTGACCACGTTTGAGAGAATCACGGTCAAAGTTTCGATTAATTATCGCACCGTCGCCGGCTTTAATGGTAGGCGTCATACCTTCGCCAGACATAATGAACCTGTCCCGATTGAGGTAAAGACTGCTGGCGATAAAAGATGTCAGGGTCGGAATTATCCAGGACAAGACAATACCAATTAATATCGCGGTAATAACTTGTCTCACTGATAGTTTTCGATATTCCTGATTACTTTTGAATTTGTTGGTAATTCTTAACTGCAAAAAACCTATGAGTAAGCTGCTCAAGGGAACTAATAATATTATCGTGATTAAATAGTAGAAAGCGGGATCAAGCCAGGTTGAATCATTTAAGTCTATTTCTTTCGTTTCAATCAAGCCCGATGAGTAGAGAGTGAAATAGAGCAATTTATACAAAAAGTAATATTCAAAAGCTATGATTGTGGAAATGATCAGGCTGTGGATTAGGCCCAAGCCATCGACCACTACTTTATTTATTACACGAGACTCCTTGGCAGTATTTGCTTTAAGCCATAAGCCCATCATAAAGGGGATGTTGATTAATGGCAGATGAGTTGCTATCAAGCTTAGCTCGGGGATAGTCTTTTTATTAGTACATTGCTTGAGGGTTAATAGCTGGCGATATAAAAGCACCGTTCCATAAATTCCTCCGGTTATAATCATCAAGAAAGTGTGAAGTAAAAGCTGAAGAATAAATCTGATGATTTTTTTACTTTTGGTTACCACCCTATTTGTTTTTAAGTTTTGCATAATGATTGATTGAGTTAAATACGCACATGCGGATTAACATGGCGACACATGGTCTTAGAGTATAATAAATTGCTTATTCCGAAAAGAATTGCATCAAGGGAGGAGGGGGGTCTAAGCTCACCCAGTCGCCTATTCGCCTTATAAATAGAGATCTTGGCGATGGAAAGTGAAAATTGGCGGAGAGGGAGGGATTCGAACCCTCGGACCCCGTGAAGGGTCAATGCCTTAGCAAGGCATCGCACTAGGCCAGACTATGCGACCTCTCCCCGTACACTGTTTCTACATCACGATTGGTATCTATTCAAGTCAAGTGTTTTGGATTTTTTGAGCCTATAATATTGAAGTGGTGTTGCATATATTTCTTATTATGTTCTGGCGAATGTGTTGATAACTTATGTTCTGTTTGTGTTATACTATATTGAGTTATTAACAGGAGGGTTATGCCACGTGATTTAATTAAATTCCAGCGGGCTTTATTTCTTCGGAAGAAGAAAGGATATAGTTATAATGAGATTAGAGAAGAAGTGCCGGTAGCTAAGAGCACGTTGAGTCTGTGGTTGCGTGATGTGGAATTGTCGGAGGAACAGAGGGATCGACTGAAAAATAAGTATTTGGTTCAAATACGAAAAAAATGGGGAGTGAATGGATTAGGAGAATGGAATAGGGCCAGACGTCAAAAGGAAATATCCGCGATACGTATAAAAGCCAAGAATGAAATTGGAGAATTATCAGATCGAGAATTGTTTATTTCTGGAATAATGCTTTACTGGGCTGAAGGAAGCAAAGATGGCAAAGGTGTTAGAGTATCTAATTCCGATCCGGCTTTTATACTGTTCATGATGCAATGGCTTAGGGAATGCTGTGAAATTCCAGAAGATCACTTTTGCGCATCTGTTCATTATCATCAAGGACAGGACGAGTTTGCTATCAAGAAATATTGGTCGAAGCTTACGAATATCCCGGTCAGTCATTTTTATAAAAGTTTTTGCAAACCTCCGGGTACGGGGCATAGAAAGCATTTCCTTCAATATGGCACTATGCAAATTAGACTATGTAAGTCTGCAGATCTATATCATAGAATTGCAGGTTGGCGTGATGGCTTGATCAGAGGCGTAATTTCTGGTACAAAAGCGTAATAGCAAGGCGCCCGTAGCTCAGTTGGTAGAGCAGTCGGCTCTTAACCGAATTGTCGGGGGTTCGAATCCCTCCGGGCGCACCATTCGACTTCACTCATAGTAAACATAATTATTGG
>QIFI01000118.1 GCA_003229735.1 Candidatus Anderseniibacteriota bacterium
GCATACGGCAATGGAAACAATTAACATGATTGTCCTGGGCATCTTGTTTCTCCTTAAATACTGGTGGGTGGGTGGTTAAGGGGATCGCCACGGCCTATTAATATGGGCCTCGCGATGACGTGCGTCAATTATTGAATTCACGATCGGCGGCTTGTCGAGCCTTAATTTCTTCGAGCTTTTTTCTCCACTCCGAGGGTTCTGTGCTGAATTCGACAGCGGGCGGTGTTGAGACGGCGGGGCTGTCCGGGGTTTTTACGACAGTTGGTTGGCCGGGAGGCGTGACCTCCTGGCTGGGGCGAGGGAGGAATATTCCACCAAACGCCAGGCCCAGGTTGATGGCAAACATGCCAATCAGCACGACGGCCATATACCACGTGCGGCGGGAAAGAGCGCTGATGGTTTCTTTCCGGTCATTGGTTTCGGCGTCAATGGCGCGAATTATGGCACCGTCTTCGCTTAGGGCTACCCGCACGACATTGGCTACATATTCTTCGGTGGCCAGGTTGGCGGAATCGATCAGTTCCTGGACTCTGGCTTCTGAAACCTGATCTTTCCAGAAAGCGTCGAATTTTTCTTCCAGTTGCTTTAGGCGGTGATCGAGGTGGCCGGATTTTTGCTGGACTTGCTGGTCCACGATACGTTTTACAGCTTCCGGGTCAAGTTTATTGACGGGGAGGCCGCTGATGCGTCCATTCACGCGCCTGATTTTCTCGTCAAGCATGTCCGCGGTGACGAATTCACCTTCCTTAATGACTTCCAGAATTATTTCCTTTAATATTTTTTCTTTCTTCTTTCTTTCCTGTGAAGTCGTCGAATGGGGAGAAGGCTGGCCCGCGGGGGGTTGTTTTTCCGCGATTGGAGGCTCCGGCTCCGGCTGAATTGGAGCAACGGGCGGCCGAGTAGGCCTGGCGGCACGCGTGGCTCCATTCCGCACATCCATGTTCGGATGAGCTATTTTAAGAGCTTCCAGTAAACTGCGAACCCAGTTGCCGTCTTCTTTTTTGAGGTTGCGGACTTGTTTTCTTTTGTCTTTGATGAGAATTTCATGCAATTCTTCACCAGCGTCTGGACCGAGCGCAGTGCGCAGTTGATTTTGGCTCAAGGCACTATGGTACCTAATGATGGCATTTACATCGCCGTCACTGGCACATCCGGTTAGTCTGACTTCTTCGTTGCTGACCTCCTCATCTAGCGCGGAAAATGTGGTCAGGTTTTCCCTGGCGATTCTGGTAAATTCGACATCCCATCTTTTTCTGACATCAAAGTCACAAGTTTTGATCGTTACACTTCCCAGTTGATCTAAATCGCTGATGTGAGCCAATTTGGCTACCAGCTGACCAATTACCCGGTTTACTTCATCCGACAGCTCTAAATCTGTCTCTTCGCGTCGAGAGGATTCAGCTTCGACAACAGGCTCCTCTTTTTCCGCGGGATCTGTTGGGGCTGGTTTTTCCATGTCATCACTCCTTTTGAGGGTATCCTGGGGTTCTTTGGTTTGGCCGAGATCACTATGATCGGCGGCGGCAAGAAAGCTTTGGCTGGCAACAAATCCTTTGAATAGTTTTTGCCGTTCACTGGTGTCGCCTGTGTCGCCTTTTTCCGGCTTTTCGTCCATTTTTGCCTCCTTTGGGCTTTTCAAGGGGTTTTTTGCTAGTATTCTGCTGTTAATTTACAGCTCGATAACGGTATCAAGGAACTATACATATGTTATGGCTCTTGTCAAGAATATATTGGTGTGCTATGGTGAGGGGTTAATTATTAACTGCGACTTTTAAAAAAGGGAAATGCAAGTTGAAAATAAAAAAGGCGGCGACGCACCCCCTCTCGCTCCCCCTCGGAGAGGGGGAGAATTACGATGGCGGCCCCTCATCCTCGCCTTCTCCCCAACGGGGAGAAGGGAGCGCGGCGGTTCACTCCCTCTAGCTCCTCCTGTTAAGATAGGGAGAGGGGAACTAGAGGAGGCGAATTAAATTAGTTTATGAAAATATTATTTATTGGGCAGTTGGGAATACCGGTTAAGCACCAGTCAACAAAGGGCACCTGGGGGATTCTGGGGGCCGAGGCGAGAGTAATGGTGTTGGCCAAAATGATGTCGGAGTTGGGGCATGAAGCAGTGGTGACCGCGGCCAAGCCATACGCAGCCAGTCATTTATCGAATATATTTGGGGTTCAGGTGAGGCCGGTGATGTCGTTTGATCCGAGAATGCCGGGGGGATGGATAAATGCTCTGCTGACATTAAGGAGAGCAGTAAAGGAGCGGGCGCAAGTGGTGCATTTACATAGCTGGAAGATGGGGGTTTTAGGGCCGGCAGGGCGGTTATTGATGCCGAGCGCGAGGCTGGTGTGGACGATAGATAAAAAACCGCGAGCCGGTAATTGGGTAATCCGGAAGATATTAAGAGAAGCGGAAAAAGCGGGGGTGGAAATAGCGGCGCCGAGCCGGTCACTGCAGTACTGGCTGTTGGTGTCATTTGGTGTGCGGTCTAAATATATTCCAGATGGATTTGAGATGACCGGGGCGCCGTTGGTGCGGCCGCGGCATTTTGGATTAAGGGGTAAGTATAATTTAACGTTGGCCAAGACGCCGGCGGAGGTAAGAAAGGTGGCCAGGGCGTATAAATTGGCCGGTTTAAGGCGTAAATTGGTGGTGCTGGCAGATGAGAGGGGCAGTATGAAGCGGGTGGCGGGGGATTTTCCTCAAGTGACCTGCGTGGGGGAGCAAAAGGGGCGGGTCCGGGAATCACTGATAGCGGGAGCTGAAATGGTTATTATAAGGGGGAGAGATGGCACGCATGATGAAGTGATGACGGCGATGGCTTATGGAAAACCGGTGATAGCCAGCCCACTCCCCTATCTGGAGGAAACGCTGGGAGTAAGCGCTATGTATGTGGGGGAAAAAGATGAGACATGTTTAGCAGAGGCGCTGAAATTAATGGGCCGGAGTGAGGGAAGGCGAAGGAATTGGGGCAAGAAGACTAAAGCCAGATATGAGCAGTACTTTAGCTGGGAGAAGGTGAGGGATGAATACGCGGGGCTGTACGCGGCCAGGCAGGTGAGATTGATGGCGGTGGATTCGGTGAGACCGGCGTTGCCGGCATTAAGCTTTAGGCGTTAGGCTAGAATTTTTAATGATTTAATTTTCGAATGTACGGCTATTTGCCAAATTGTTGTATTGATAATTTCTGACGGCGCGGACCGGCGGACACCCCCGAGGAACCCCGGCGGGGCCACCTCGGGGGTGTTCGTCCTGGGGGGTAAGCATGCTTTAGGGTATGCTGAATATAGGCCGGGGTGACGGAATTGGTAGACGTGCTGGCTTTAGGAGCCAGTGTCCGCAAGGACGTGCAGGTTCGAGTCCTGTCCCCGGCACAGTTCAATGTTTTAGGCGTTAGGCATTAAGCATTAGGCGTTAGGGGGAGAGTTGGGGATTATCGGTATATTTGTTAATTAGAGGCTGTGTATAGCCTTTATTTAGCTTTTATGGCTATGTTGAGCTGTATTTGTAAGGGGTTATATTGACACGCATATTATAATGTTATATACTATGGCAGTTCGGTAATTGGTGTTTTTTTCCGGGGCTGGGTATGCCCTTTGACAAGTGAAAAGGAGATAAAGATGTGGACTTTGTTCGTGTCCGTGATGGTATTGGTAATAATTGGAGCGGTGGCTTCTTTATTACTGCAAAACGTGGTGGTTGTTGATCCGGCCGGAACGGAGAGGAAGGTAGTCACGGAGCCAAGTGGAGGTTTAAAGGTGCTGGGGCCGGGCAATCATTATCTGCTGCCAATATGGAGGGTATTTGGAGAGCCGGTAAGCATTAATCGAGAGCCGGTTGACGTGAAAGAAAATGCCGTGAAATCGACTTCAGGGGCTGTACTGTTTGTGGACTTTAGATACGATATTGTGGCAGGGAGACCGTTTGATGAAGATAATGGAATGCTGGTTCATCCCTGGGACCGGTCTAAATCGGTAAAAATTGATGACCCGCATACGGTGCGGGATGACATGATCATCTCGGCTGTAACTAAGATTGATTACAGTCAGCGCCAAGAAATAGTGGCGCAGAGAGTTGATGCCGTGGTAGAAAAGGTGTGTGCCTGGTATTCCGATGAGGAGCTGATGCTAACCGGTGAAGAAGGACCAATTGTGCCTCCAGTCAGTTTGATAATGTTAGACAAAGATAAACATGATTGGATTAGAAAGGCAGGAGATCCGGAAACCAAAGATCTGCTCTTCGTTCGAGAAGAGTCCAATAAAAATATTCCACCGATCAGGCGAGTGACGTCAGCGGCAGAGCTGTATCAAAGTCTTTCGTCTTTAATAGAATTACTGGTGAATTACGAGCTGCGTTTTCTGGGCATAAACATTGTGTCCTTTCGCATTACCAATTTGATATACAAGGACCCAAAAGTGCAAAAAGCCCTGGAGATGAAAACTCGACTGCGCCATGCTAGGGCGGCTAAAGGCACTGATACAAATTTGTCTGATGCCGAGGTGCTGGCCGCCAGTGAAGAAGGACAATTGGGACAAGCGGTTTTGGGACGAGGTATAGCGGAAGCTGGTCGAGAATTTGGAAGAAATATTGGAAAAGGTCAAAATGGCGGAACGTCGTAGAAAGGACTAAAGATGAATATGAACGAGTTATTGCGAGTATTCCAGACATATGGGTCGATAGCATTGAATAGATTCTGGCGAGTATTCCAGGCGTACTGGCCAGTGCTGTTAAGTTTACTGGTGCCAACATTTTGGCGAATCATGCTGGCTTACGCGGATATCAGCCAACAAGGCGCGGCCAGATGTATGATGTTTGCCTGGATCGGGGCTGGATTTACGGCCGGGTTGATCCTGTTTCGAATCAGCACCGGGAATAATCCGAATGCGTTGTTTGTTAATGTCACCATATTCACGGCCCTGATAGTGCCAGCAGGTGTAATCTTGAGTTATTGGATAGCCGGCAATAATTTCAAGACATTTAAGGAAAACTATCTGGGGCTTGGTGATAAAAAGAAGGCGGATGATGTGGATATTCCAGTTCCTCCAGATCCAGTATCAGAAGAAGAAAGAGAGGTGGTAATAGATGAGGAAACCCGGGCGCAGTATCTGAATTGGTTGAAAAATTGTTATCCGAATGGATGGAAAAGGCTGAATGTGGGACGCTATAAGTCTCGGACGACTGTGGAGGGTGGGAGCTATTCCCTGCCTTTTATGGGCACCTATTTGGAGGGAAGGCTGAAAGCCGCGGTGGATGCTGACGTGTGGCTGGGAAGTGACAAGAGATTCTACTTGTTGGGACTGGCTTTCTGCGAGGATACACGATCTTCAGTCACCATGCCTCTGAAGAATAATAGTTTCTTCTGCGTAAGTACCGGAAATTTCCGGTTTGTCCTGGCGGAAAATCCCAGTAACTCCAGGCGGACAGTTTCCTATTCAGCGGAACTGAAAGATGTATTACAGCCGAAGGATGGGCAGGTGATTCATCTGGAGCTCCGGATACCACCGAAGGTTGATCTTGATCCGCTGTCCGATGAAGATCCCTGGTATGCCGGGCCTATGGTGCCGCACACGATAGGCGGCAAAAGAGTCAGTTGGTCTTTAACGTTTGCCGTGGGGCCGGCGATTGATAGAGGCACCAGGTGGATACCGGAGAGCGGGTATACAGACTTGCCCCAGGTGGACCTGGCACATCTGGAAACTTTTTTGCCTCGGATTATAATTGACCGAGATGGGACAAGGATTAGCCAGGTGCCAATTATTAACACGGAAATGGAATTCAGGTCGGAGAATCTGGAGGAAGAGGGAATTAATCTCCAGGAAGGAGATAGATTGTTCGTTACCGGACCAAAAGCGTATACGTATCGGATGGCGCTGAAGGTTCGGCCAAGAAAAGAAAAAAGCGATTCTTGAGTATTGATGATGCCAAGAATACACCAAGCCTCGATTATATCGAGGCTTTTTTATTTGTTTTGATGTATCTGGAATGATGGGGCGGCTGTCCCCTACTATCGAGCTGATCCAGGGTTCAGACCAGGAGGAAGTTAAAGATGGCGGCCAGGAGGGTGACAAAAAACATAAACATAACCAGGCGGATGATTCGCCACTTGAGCGGTTCCTGAATAGCATTATCACCCACGGATCGGGAAAAAATGACACTCATGCGGATCATGGCGGCGGTGCTGACGAAAATAATCAGGACAAAGACGGCGTTGATGACGAGAATTAAGTCTAAGGGCAGGAGCATGAGGGAATTTTTAATTTTTACTTCTTAATTTTTATTGAATATTTAATGACTAATGATCAATGCGCGGCGGCTACGCCCCTCCAATCCCCGCCTTCTCCACGCTAATACAGCGTGCAAGGCCCGAGGGGGGGGAGAAGGGACGGTGGTGGCGTGCCTCCTTCAGCCTTTGTTCTTTGAGGTATGGCTGGCAGGCGTGAATTCTGTGATGTATGTTTGTTTTGTATTATCATGGCTAAATTGTTGGATGGTCTTTGATGTCCAGTCGGATGATCGGCTGGCCTAATACCATTACATGTTAATTATACCACTTAACTAATATGAATTTAGTATTATGTTTAGCTCTAGTTTTGGCCTGTGGATAAATAAAACAACTGGCCGAGCCAGTTGTTTTATTTAGAACAGTTCTAAGTTACTGCTAGACGCCTGGTATGTTGGCAATAATGAAGTTGACGACCACGGCCGATAAGGCAATGACGATGACTCCAATAAGGGCATACAAGACAGTGTTCTTGGCGGCGGCGGCGGCATCTTCGTCGCCCTGGGAAGTGATGTAACGCACGCCACCGATGACGACAAAGATAGCGGCGATTAAGGCGGCCAGGGCCAGAAGGGCGTTAACGATGCCGGTGATGGCGGGGATTAACTGGGTGTTGGCGGTGCCTCTGAAAGGATCTTGTTGACTGAAGCCGTCCGCTGGACCAGAAAGAGGATCCTGCTGCGCGCCTTGCGCCAGAGCCGTGGCTGGTACGGTCATAACCAAGGCGGTTACTGCCAGAGCGCTTAATACTTTTTTGATATTCACGTGCTTCTCACCTCCTTCTTGATTTTATTTGTCTGCTTAACAGCTGGTACCATGACAAATTAATTTTACTTAGTACCAAAAATAATTTGTAACGGCACAAGTTTATTGTAGCATAAATTTCTGGGATTTCTTAATTCTGCTTTTTTAAATCGCTCACATATAAAGTATAAAGAGAAGGACTGGGGATGAGAAGTCGTTGCTCTAACCAAAACCCCACCTCTCACCCTACCCTACCCTCTCCCCCATCGAGGGGAGAGGGGACGCGCGATCTGTGAGTGGTTATGATGAGGGTTGAGATAAATAAAAGACCCGGCCTCGCCGGGT
>QIFI01000078.1 GCA_003229735.1 Candidatus Anderseniibacteriota bacterium
CCAAACCCATCACCACCCCAATTAACCAACTCAACTTTACCGTTGGCATTTTAGCCACACCCCAAACCACTAAATCAAAATCATATACTCGCGAGATACATAAACGGAATCAGTCGATTCGGGTGATTGAGCAACCCTGCCCCCATCTCGCCCCGCTGATTGAAAATGGCGAAACCAAACAATTCAACACCGAAGCAATCAAGTGTCTCTCCAACCTGGAGAACCGGATAGGGGGGGATACATATCACGCCATCCTGCTGGGCTGTACCCATTATTCGCTCATCATCGACATCATCAAACAAAACCTGCCAGCCCATATTAAAGTCTATGATCAAGCCTCTCTAGTCGCTCAAAGCCTGGCCGATTATCTGCACCGGCATCCGGAATTTAAGAATCCATCAGGAAAATCATGTGTCTACCTCACCACCGGCCATCCCGACCTGGTTTCCCGGCAGGCAAAAACGCTTATGAAACACAACTATACTTTTAATCATGTAGATATAGAATAAATGAAGTAATCGCCCACAGGTTAAATAGAGACATTCTCCCTTCTCCCTACGCATAGGGAGAAGGGCCGGGGATGAGGGTCGCTTATCTGGCTATATATAACCTCATCCCAACCCGTGGGTGGCTACTATAAAAGACCATCTATGCCCAATAACTTATCCAAAAAATTAAAACCAGACGGGAAACTCCCCGCGCCCGAACCCGCCATCTTCAATCTGGCCGCGCGGCGCGATCGGACCCGGGTGAATAAATTGTTAAAACATAAGCCCCGCGTTATTGATACCTATGATCAGCAGCTAAAAGAACTCTTTATTCTGCGAAATCCCGCGCTGCATATTACCTCGTCTAAATTCAAACAAAAATTCGCGGACTTTCAGAAAGAAACCCTGACCGGACAGGAATCCTGGCAAGCCGGCCGCTGGATATATTTATCCTGGCGCCACACCCTTATTCACCTTCTGGAAGACAAAGATTATCAAACTGTCCGCACCGGCCGCAATCGCCATCTTATCACGCCAAACGAGCAGGAAATTTTCTATAACAGCACCATTGGTATCGCTGGCCTGTCTGTCGGCAATAGCATCGCCCTATCGATTGTTCTATCTGGCGGAGGCAGGCATATAAAATTAGCTGATCCGGACACCCTGGAATTAACTAACATCAACCGGATTAGAACCAGCCTTACCGAAATTACCGAACCTAAAGTATATCTCACTGCCCGTCAAATTTATGAACTGGATCCTTACGCCGATATCCAATTATTCACCGCCGGAATAACTTCTAAGAATATCAATGATTTCTGCCATGACCTGGACATAATCATTGACGAAATTGATAATTTACCCATCAAAATAGAATTAAGAAAACAAGCCAGGAAACATAAAATTCCCCTGGTCATGGCCACTGATAACGGAGACAGTGGTATTATTGATATCGAAAGACACGACCAGTCATCTGACATCAAGTTTTTCCACGGCCGGGCTGGACCTGATATCGAACAGCAAGTTAAACAGCCTCTGCCTCCGCCGGTAGTCGGCCGGATAATCGGTGAAAAACTCATTGGCTATGATTTAATTGAGCCCCGCCTGCAAAAGTCTCTGCTGGAAATCGGCCAGACCATTCCCACCTGGCCCCAGCTCGGCACGACCACTCTCCTCAATGGCGCGGCCGTGGCCGTCGCTATCCGCCGCATCCTGACCAACCAACCGGTTATTAATAATCGCGCCGTCTTGTCCTTGTCTTCATGGCTGATTCCGGATTACAACCACGCCGAAACCGTTAAACAACGTACCGCCTCCACCCAGGAATTTTCTAAGCAATATGAAAACAATATCGAAGCATTTCTTAAACTAGGCCGTCAGGACTAAAAAGATAAAAGTAGACCAAACAAACTATTTTGCGGTGGTGCCTTGGCTCTCAAGCAATAATTTCAACTGCCATATAGTTTCGGACTTCAATTTTGCTTTCACCCAATCTTTTTGGCTGGTTGTTAGAAGTTCACCAACACCAACCAGAATTCTTCGATTGTTCATTTTATCCAGGGCATCAATATTTTTTTGTAACAGTTCTCCAAATGACATTTTTGCTCTGTTTTCCACGATTTCACGATTGATCGGCCAATCATTTTGCAGAAAAAACCAGACATCATAAATATCACGACTCGTTCTTTCCATCCTCTCATACATTGCCATCAATTTATGAGCAAACATATCTTGCCGGCGCATAACCAGCATGGAAATACCGAGATAAGTTCTAATTTCATATTCAGAACCAAATTGCCTGCGATTAATTTCAACTTTAACATTATGCGCCGCCTCCGCGTATGACAGCACAATAATCACCGTGTTTCTTTTACTTCTCGCCTCCTTTATTTTTCCATAATTACTAACAATACCCTTAACTCTATCAAAAACATATTCCTCCTTAGCCATATCCAATAGATCAAAATCAAGATCAAGTGAAAAACGGCCTAAGCCATAAAACACATAAGCAGCCGTTCCACCCTTGAACCCTAATCGGGGAGCTATAGTCGTATCAGAATAAATATCTTTAAGAATTTGCATCAGTATTTTTTTGTGTAATGCCGTATCTAAGGACATAACTCTCTGACTTTTTCCGCCATCCTTTTGTTGTTATACATAGGCAGCATAGCCAAAATCTTATCCCAATTCAAAACAGACAAATTATCAAAATAATAATCCTTATGAATATAAATCATATCCAGGAAAGCTCTTTCTTTAGTAGCGATAGAGCGCTCATCTTTTATATCAATGCCATCATGGTTCACTAAAACAACATCTTTTATTTTCCTGAAAGAATACTTCTGACCATCACAAACAACATCCCGCGTTAAATAAGAGGCCACAAAAATCTGGTTGTAATACTGAAAATTAATTCCGGCCTGCGCCAAAACAGTCTCAAAGCTAACATAAGCCGGAGTAAAAATTCTGGCGGCCAACTCCAGTTTATCGTAGTTCTTATCCTTGGCATAGATTCCCTTGCGTATCCGATACAATTGGCCGCTTTTAACATAGTAATTAACCCTAACTCGGGCCGCGTCTATCCCCGCGTCACCCCACAACAAGACAATATCCTTAAAGGTAAAGACAGTTTTCTTCGACCGCAAAATCGCTGAAATATACTCACCTTTTTTCATATTATAAACCAAACATTAGCATAAACCACACATTTAGTTTATATCAACTAACAAATAATGTCAACTTCAAGTCGGTGCATTAAGAGCCCAAGCGCATAAACAGAGGACACCTTGAGCGGTACGATAGGGATAACGTAATTAATCCTCAAGCTCTCCAATCAAAACCCTAAGGCATCGTGTAAAAACCTATCACCAAAGCTTATTCTGCAATGTCTTGGGCAGTAAAGAGTTATTTAGCAAATCAATGGCCACTTTTTCCAGTACTTCCGTATATGACTGATCCTTATCCGCTTGAGGCTTATACCATCTCTGTAATTTTTTGTACACCTGACGAGTTGCCGTAGATAACGCCTTTTCATTCAACTTGTCTTGTTTCAGACGAATCCAAATAGCCTGTTCAGCCGCCACTCCCTCAACCGCCATTACATACGCCAATAACATACTTAACTCCAATCCTTTAGCTGTGGCCTGCATGCCGAATGATACAATATCTTGATTATCGTTATTCGTTGATATTTGATTTACTGATAAAGGAACCGCCAAAGCTCTCATTTCCGCGCATATTCCGGCGGCCGTATATTGAGCTCCCTGCAAACCCAGATAAAGCCCTTCAGTTCCCGTAGCCAGAAAATCAGGCAATCCGGAATGATGGCTTTTAAGCAGCCTGTCAATTCGCGCGTTAGCCGTATTCGCCACGCTGATCATTGCCGTATTCAACGCGTCCGCCGTCACACTGATCGGATGACCATGGAAATTAGCTCCATGGAGCTGGGCATCCTGATCAACCAGAAAGACCGGATTATCATCTATCGCGTTAATCTCCACGTTCACACTCTCTCTGAATAAATGCCACTGGGCCATAATAGGCTGGTAAATTTGTGGTATCGCTCTAAGCGAATACGATCCCCCTTGCAAATCGACATCTCCCTCATAAGTAGTATGTCCATTACGCTTCATATCATTCTCAATCATTCGCTTCAATTGCGTGTGAGTCAGCGCCAACCGGCTTTCTTTAAGTAAAGCCCCCATCACCGCGGCTGTTTTCCGTTGATATTTATGCGGTTTTAATTTATGCAGCCTCGCGTCAAATGGTTCTCTCGAAGCCCTTAAGGCTTCGATGCTCAAAGCGCTCACCGCCAGTGAATTTTCTATTAACCGCTTTGAAAAACGCAAATAAAATGCCCCCAAAGCCGTCATCACCGATGTACCATTAATTAAAGCCAGGCCATCCCGTCCCCCCAGCTCCACCGCCGATAACTTATATTTAGCCAAAGCCTTCCGCGCTGGCCAGATTGTGGTCCGATCGGGTAAATACATTTCACCTTGACCAGTCAAAGTTCGAGCCAGGGCGCTTAATGGACCCAAATCACCGCTGGCGCCCATTGAGCCATGAGCCGGAATTACGGGAGTTAAGCCCAATTCCAGCAGCTGATGCATCAGCTCAATCACTTTAGGACTCACTCCCGAATATCCCTTGGCCAATGTCAAAAGACGCAAGATTAAAACCGCTCGACAGATCTGATAGGGATATTTCGTTCCCACATTTGCGCTATGGCTAACAATCAGATTATTCTGCAGTTTCTGCCCTTCCGATGCCGGAATTACATGCTTTATATTCCCTCCAAAACTGGTCGTTATCCCGTATACCGCCTGGTTATCTGAAATAAGCTCCTCCGTATACTCTTTTGCCAACTGCACATCCCGCTTCTTATACTGCACATTGCCTTGTCCCACCGCCGCCTCAACAACTGACTCAAAATCAGCCAACCCATTTGTAGACAAATGATGATTAGTATCTCCCACCCCTAAACGCTCCCCCTCCAAAACAGCTCTAATCGTATCAATATTACGCATGGATGTTAATTATAATAAATAATGCTAATCACAATCATATATCATAAACCATAACCAAATAAAACGCACCCAACAATCTCGTAACCGCCCACAAGTTAAAGACGTACTCCCTTCTCCCTTTTTTAGGGAGAAAAACCCCAGTCTGCGGTATAATAAACATAAGCGCATGCGGAGGACACGCTTGTTTATCATTCATTCTCAAACTCTATGCCAAAAAGAAGTTTAATACTCAAAAGTAAAATCACAGCCACTCTCCTGGCCTTGGTTATCGGGTTACCGCTCTACGCAGCCGCTGATCTTACTGCCGACTTCGGCAAGCGTGTGGAGTATGTACCGCTGGTACGCCACATGATGAGCCAAGTACATTGTTACGACACCGGCACTGATGACTGCGAAACCAAATCTCATCTTGGAACCAACTTTACCAAAGAATACACCCTGGGCTTCCTTCTGGACGGCTCCCGTCGCCGGATGAAACACCTGGGCTTTGAGCCGCTCTACCTCTGTAAATCCCGCGATGATAATGGCGTCATGATGGTCACCGCCGGCACCACCGAAGACGATCCCAAAGACACTTGCCGTGATGCCAATTTTCGACCAAAGCGAGCCGGCTACATTTCTCCGACTAATCAAATTGAAGCCCCCTGGCCCCTTTACCGTTGTACCAATCCAGACACCAGCGACACTTTACTAACTGATAATCCCGCCGAATGTACCGCCCAGGCATACGACCCAGCCCAACTCCTGGGATATCTCTACGCCGGCGGACCGCTGCCGTTAAGGTGAGTATAAAAGCGGCATTATGGAAGATAAGATTAAGAAACCAAAGTCTGTTTCTTGGCCTGGCGTGTACTTCATTGTCGTAGTGATCGCGCTGATTGATGTGGGCGATGATTTAAACCGCCCCAACGGTTCATACGGAGGCACGCCGTTGTTGCTGGGTGCCCAAGCTCCTGAAAATAGCCGGGAGATCGTAATGAATTTGATTGCCAGTGGTGCGGATGTGAACAAATCGAATAGCTTTGGCGTAAACCCATTCATTGCTTTTGCCGGTGTATTTGATGTAGAAGTGACCCGACTGGCACTTGAGCATGATGCAGATATTAATAGCCAGTCGCAGGCAGGAAGTGTCAGGGTAAATAAATCATCATTTGGCACCACGGCGCTTATGAACGCGGCGAAGGTCGGAAAAATTGAGACAATAAGGCTGTTACTACAGCACGGGGCTGATGCCAGCCTGGTTGATTCAAAAACAAAAAACGCGACAGATTATGCCAGCGAGAATGGACATCATGAGATTGCCGAACTTTTGAGCAAGGCTAAAAAGCAGTAGTTTATCTTGTTGTGTCCATGATAAAAAGAATTTTAAAACTATACCTGACAACCTGGTGGATGCCGACCTTGACCAGCTTTATCCTTTTTGTGATCGCGGCCATTCTGGGAACAATTAGTAGCATCTCAGCAAATGAAAGCGGAGGCACCATATTAAGTGGCCTTACTCTCTTATTAATGGCTACTTTTGCTTTTTTGTGGTTTCTCGGCACATTTACAATACCGCTAATAGGTATTTATCAGTTAATCAAGAAAGACAGAAAAACAGGACTAGCTAATATCAGTTTGGGTACAGCCAGCCTTGCCGGTATTATACTATTTTATTTTCTTAGCTTGGCAATCACATAACAACAGTACATTGACTATAAAAATCTTATTCACGAAAAAGCGACCACACCGTAATGTGGTCGCGCTTAACGCAAGAGCGCAAAAAGTACAATTACTTACTTCAACAAGGAGGAAATAGAGTTAGCCCCTATACCAATCGCCCATGGAAGCACATCACGCAATCCATGAAGCACCGTCAAAACAGGATTAGTCGGACTGATGATGTCAGGAGTACCTGCGCCAAGTTTGCCAAGTTGAATAATATCGCCGTACTCGTCGACAATTACCTGTGCTCCACTAAGGCTGCCCAGACGACGAACTCGTATAGACATTACACCATTTTCATGCATCCATCCTACTAACCCAAAAGGCAGAAAATCAGGTGTCACCACATAGTCGGGATTGTCCATGTAGAAACCAAGTGCTTCCCAGGTCTGCGGGGCGGGAGGAATAAAGGTCAACCTGTCATAGTACAAACCGAACGCATCCACCCGACTTGACAGATATTCCCCGAAATTCTCAACCCTCTGCTCCACGCCATCAACCACCCAATCCCATGTCCATGCTTGAGGATTATACTGG
>QIFI01000080.1 GCA_003229735.1 Candidatus Anderseniibacteriota bacterium
ACCGGCCAGATAGTTACCCGCTGACACGCCAAATTCGGTGAAATATACGCAATCTGTGAAAATCGTAATAAACACTAACTACAAATCGGCCGGCACTAAAGTTTGTGTGGATGATCTAATTCCCCGCTTAAAAAAAGCCGGCCACCAGGTTACCAGAAACGACTGGCATAATTACCATAATTATGACCTGGTTCTCTTTATGTCTCCGGATGCCGAACCTCTTAAGGCCAAACATCAAAACCCCCGCATCAAATGCGGCATCATGGTCCCCATGATTGATTATCCTCATCTGCAAGTCAATGTCCGAACCACCGATTTTTTGCTGGTTGGCTCCATTGAAGCCCGAGATGAACAATTAAAATATAATTCCCATATATTTATCTATTACCATTTTCCCGATCTTAAACCCCAAACCAAACATCATTCTGATAAATCACCAATAATTATCGGTTATCATGGCAATCTCCAGCACCTCATCAGCTTCCATCCCAATATCAACCATGCTCTTGATCTATTAAGCAAACATTATGATTTAGAACTCTGGGCTATCTACAATATTGCCCGCCACGGCCTCTGGAAAAAACACCTCCCCAAAAACATCCCCGTCCGTCACGTCCAGTGGACACCTCATGTCTACCATACCCATCTGGCTAAATGTGACATTGGCATCGTCAATAACACTATTCCCATTAGTAATGATTTTCGCCACCTGATCACTCAGCCTCTCACCCGTTACCTCAAGTGGCAAATTCATTCTTACCACGCCCACGACACCACTATTCGCTTCAAATACGCCACCAATCCCGGTCGTATTTACCCTTTTGCTCAACTCGGTATTCCCGTCATCGCGGATTTCGCTCCCTCCATGAATCAGTTCGTCAAAAACAACCACTCCGGATTAATTGCTCACTCGGCCGCCGGCTGGTACCACACCCTGGAAAAACTTATTACTTCCCCTCAACTCCGCCAAACATATAGCCGCAACCTCCGCTATCATATCGACCATAACTATTCCATCAACCAGAATTTTGTTGAGCTAAATAATTACCTCCTCCGTATGTGTAAAAAGTAAATCACATACTACATCTACTGGCCACCTTCAACAACTCGTTATAAACTCCAAGTATCATCAATCTTTCTCAAAAACGTATATTAGTCACCGGCGGACACGGCTTCCTCGGTCATCATTTAGTCCGCCAGCTAAAGGCCAGACACCCGGCTGACTTATCCACCCCCTCCGTCCAGGAAGTTAATCTCCTTAACATGTCTGATTGTCAATCAGCCGTTGCCGGACAAGATATTGTTATTCACGCCGCCGGCAAAGTGGGCGGCATTGAAGCCAATCGTACCAAGCCCGGTGAGTTTTTCTATCAAAACGCTCTCATGGGCATGAATCTCCTGGAAGCCGCCAGGCTAGCCAAGGTCGAAAAATTCGTGCAGATCGGTACTGTCTGCTCTTATCCTAAACACATCGCCAGATTTCCTTATCATGAATCAGACTTATGGAATGGTTATCCCGAAGAAACCAATGCTCCTTATGGTTTGGCCAAAAAAGCTTTGCTGACTATGGGACAATCCTATCGTTCTCAATACGGTATCAACATAATTCATCTGTTATTAGTTAATATGTATGGACCCGGTGATCATTTTGGCTCCATTGAAGCCCACGTTATACCATCACTGGTTGACCGATTTTATAAAGCCCATATTAATCGAGATGCAGAAATTGTTTGTTGGGGCACTGGATCACCCACTCGTGATTTTCTATACGTTGAAGATGCCGCCGCCGCCATCGCTATGGCCACCGAACGTTACAATCAAACTGATCCTATAAACATTACCGCCGGCCGGGAAATATCTATCGAACAGCTCGCCGCCACTATCGCCCGCCATATCGGCTATCAGGGTCAAATTGTCTGGGACATTTCCAAACCCGACGGTCAACCGCGTCGCCTGTTTGATACCACCCTCGCCAATAAAACCCTGGGCTGGCAAACTCAAACTTCCTTTGATCAAGGTCTAAAAAACACCATCAACTGGTATATCAAACATATCGCCCCTCAAAATGTTTCTACCCCTGCGTCATCCGTCACCGTCTCTCCAGAACCTTAATGATATGTTCTGCTCCCACCCTTGATGACCGGCCAAAATTGAAAACTGCCTCGCTTCTCATCCTGGCCAGTTTCTGCCTATAGCTTTTCTGGTTGGCTATCAACTTGCCTACCTCAAAACTTACCTGATTAATCATATCAGGCGCCGCCACCAGACCCATCCTGGATCTCATCTTAATTTCCCAGGGCTCAATATTTAATTCCTTATACTCCGGATTCTTTTTTTTAGGCGGGACATCGATAAATAAAACTGGCCGTTCCGTTCCTAAAGCGTACTCAATAGCTACCCCGGACAAATCACATATTAATACATCCGCTTTCAATAAAGATTCATTCGTCGCCACCGACCTCTCCAACTCAAACAATCTATTCGCGGAAAATTGATTGGCTATCTCCTCCAGCATGTTCGGCGTCACTTTCCATGTTTCCGGATGCGGCCGCATTATCACCCGATATCCCTTCGCCGTCAGATCTCTCACCAGCACCTCTCCGAACTGCTCAATGATATTATTATCTCCCCAGGAAGGAGCAATCACCACCGTTTGAACTTTATCTTGAGCCGCTCCTTTAACTATAAACTCCTGGTATTCCTGATTTACTTTTTCCAATCGATAAAAACCGGCCTCAATAAGCTCTTTCTCCGGCAAACCTGCTTGTTTTTCCCGCTCCCTTATCTCCTTAATATGATGCGGGCCGGCGCATAATATCGAATCATAATGATTAAAAGCCTCTTTTCTATACATCATGTGAGTGCTAACCAAAGAATGAAAAACATATACATAATGCACCGGCCGGATAGACCGCTTTATATGAAAAGTATTCAAATCCGGCATCGTCATCACCAATACCCGACAATTAATAAACACCATCAACAAAGGCATTAGCCGGTTAATATAAAAAATGTTTAATAGCTGATTTGATTCTTCCCATACCGGATCTCGAACACTCGAAGCTATATAACACACTCTCTGCCGTCGATTATTCGTCAGCTCATCAATTAAACCTTTCAAGTGAGCATAATGCCCGCCATACTCGGCATAAAAAACTATCCGTTTCTGTTCAGCAGATGTTTTCCGGAAAAACCGCCAAAAATCACCTGCCTCCCGTAAAAATGAATTAGAAACCCTCATAAACTTATCGAATCTCTGATATTATCTCATCTAAAATATCGGGAGTAACAGATCGCGGATTATTGCTCAAACGCTCATAATTTACATCGGCTGTTAATATTTCCGCGTCCTTATCTGTCTTCACTCCTAATGCCGCCAGATTAGTCTGTAATCCCACCAATTCCATCAGACTTAATAAATTTTGCTTGGCCCCTTCCGCATCCTTGGCGGATAAATAGCCATACAAGTCATTCATAACCTGGTTGACATAACTGGCGCCGCGCCGATCATTAGCGTCCTTAATCGAAACCTGACTATTATACAAAATAAATTCCGGTAAAAAAACTCCCACCGCCTGACCATGCGCCACATTAAATTCCGATGTCAAAGTATAAGATAAAGCATGAGGACCGGTTGTTTTAGTGATATTAATCGCCTTGCCGGATAAATGAGCCGCCTTTGCCATAGCCGCCCGGTCTTTAATCTTCCCTTCTTTCACCGATAACACTAAATGCTTCATAATTAAACCAATCGCCGCCACTGAATATCTTTTTGATTCCACTGTGGAATTGACTGACCAATAAGACTCAATCGCTTGGCTCAAGGCATCCATGCCGGATACCGCCGTCAAATAAGCCGGACAACTTAAAGTCAGCGAAGCATCAATAATACACGCGTCCGGCAGCAATGATGCATGAGCCACTGAATACTTCTTACCTCGCCAATACACTACTGCGAAGTGAGTAGCTTCACTACCACTGCCCGCGGTAGTAGGCATAGCCATCAACGGAATTTTTCTGCCCTGAAGTTTTTTTCGACCCGCCGCCAGATCTATCAGCGGTTCTGACTCTCCCTCCAGGCCTGTTATCAGCTTAGCCATATCTATAGCACTCCCGCCGCCCACCGCTACTGCCGCGTCATATCGTCTGCCTTTAAACAAATCGATCCCGCGCTCTACATCAAACAACTTTGGATTTACCGAAAAGTCATCAAATTGGTCAACCTCATATTTTTTCAGTACCGAACCATACATCCTCATCGCCCCGGACGCCGGCCAGGCTTTTTTGTCCGCCACTAAAAAAACATTGCTGGCTCGATTTTTCTTCAGCCACTCATCAAACAACTTGGCGGTGCTGATTTCTATATACTCTTTCTGTTGATGCATGATCCTTATCCAAACCTAAAAAATCCATAAACGACTGCTTATTTTCAGCTGGTGACCTGGTCGGACGTCCTAAATCCGACCTGGCCCCCGCCTTCACCCTGATCTCCAAAAATGCCAGACCTGGAGTCTCAAGAAAATTTGACAGCAACCCCCCCAGCTGGCTTTTCTCATTCGCTCGACTTGCCCATCTATAACCGCCAGCCAAAGCAATCGATGGAAAATCAACCTTAAAACCAGCCGTCGGCTGTCCGCCTACGGAATCATAAACCCCATTATTGATCACAATATGCTTAAAATTATTTGGCGCCATTAAGCCAATAGTGCTTAAAGACCCCATGTGCATTAATACCGACCCATCCCCATCCAGACATATCACCCGACGTTCAGGCTGGGCCAAAGCAATCCCCAGCGCGATCTGTGACGCATGCCCCATCGAACCAACCGTCAAAAAATCCTGGTCATGATTTTGCCCGCGCCGGGATCGAATTTCGAATAATTCCCGCGAAGCCTTGCCGGTCGTACACACCACCGCGTCTGACTGGGATAACCGGTCAATTACATTTTCTATGATTTCTTCCCGAGTCAGCTCATAAATCGGCAACTCTCGCGTTTTTGTCTGGCTATAAGCCGCAAAAGCACCCTTACGCGCGACCATAGCCACCGGGGATAGCGAATCTGACGCTTCTTTCATTGCCTTAGCTACTATTTCCTCTATGTTCTTTGTGGCCTTATCAATAACCCAATAAGGAATCCCTAAAGCCTTAAGCAATTCCAAAGTAATCTCACCCTGCTTAATATGCTGAGGCTCATCCTGAACCCCAAGCTCTCCTCGCCAGCCGATCAGCATCATCACCGGCACCTGGCAGACTTTCGCGTCAGCCAGCGACACTAGTGGATTTATAGCGTTGCCCAAACCCGAATTTTGCATATACGTAAGCCCCATGTGACCCGTCGCCAGGTAATGGCCCACCGCGGCCGCTATCGCCGCTCCCTCATTCGCGACTGCCACATGCTTCCCGACCATCACGTGATCCAACACATAAGCGTTAAAATCTTTCAACAAAGAATCAGGCACCCCGGCATAAAAATTTACCCCGTTTTTACCAAGCTCTTCATATAAAATCGCCGGATCAATCATGCCAACAAAGAGCCCTCTAAATAACCCCTGGCGCCCTTTTTTTGACCGCCTCCGGGTCTACTTCAACCGGTTTCAATCCCCCATTATCATCCCTCACTCCCGCCGGACCATCTGGAACCAGAGTTAAAATTTCCTTTATCGGCATCAGCTGATCATCGGCCTCCCATGACCTTCCATGTGTTAAAATTGATTCCGCGGTCCTCATCATCGCCGGATAAGCACTGCGCATCAGCTGATTGGCGTAAATAACTATCCCAAAGCCCGCTCCAGCTAAATCATTCTCATAAATTGAGTTATATGAAGAAGGTATCGCCACCAACGGCACTTTTTGCTTAAAGGATTTATAAGCTCGAGCAAACTCTAATATCTCTCCCGGATTATCTTCCTTACTGTGAATCATAATCGCGTCCGCCCCGGCCGCTATATATGACTCGGCTCGCGCCACAGCATCAACTAAACCTGCCTTCAAAATCAAACTCTCAATTCTGGCAATAATCATAAAATCTTCAGTTACCTGGGCCTTTTTACCCATGGATATTTTTTTAGCGAAGTTATCAATTTCATCCTGCTTTTGCTCCACGCTAGTGCCAAATAAAGAATTTTTTTTAGGGCCCACCTTATCTTCCACAATTACCGCTGATATACCCAGCCGCTCTAACGTTCTGATATTAAACACAAAATGTTCAACCTTGCCGCCCGTGTCCGCGTCAAAAATAATTGGCTTGGTGGTTACTTCCAGAACATCATGGACCGTATTTAATCGAGAGGTTAAATCAACTGCTTCAATGTCAGGCTTCCCCTTAGCCGTAGAATCAGTCAAACTGCTTAGCCAAATAGCATCAAATTCCCGGATCTGACCATCTATTTTCACCTTAGTATGCTCTACAATCAACCCCGTCAATCCATTATGAGCTTCACTGCATCTCACTATATCCTTGATATTCAACAAGCGTCTCAACCGTTTCATTCTGATTTCCGGAGTAGTGCCAATTTCTTTGATCCGCTGACTTAAAACTGTAGAAGAAATACCCGGCGTGTAAGGTACTTCTATCAACTCACCGCCCCACTCCTCTAACATATCCTTTACTTTCAATCTAGTTGTCTTCTGCACCCCAGTTTTCCAATCGTCCCCATGCACCACATAATCTGGTTTCAGCCACTGCAAATTAGGCGTGTAATCAAGTGTTTTTTGCGGCACTACCCTCGCCACTCCTTTTATACTGCCCATAATCAATTTCCGTTGATCAAACTCCAGATAAGGCAAACGCTTGTAGCTGGCAATAGCCTCATCGGTCAGCAGTCCCACCGTTACCTCCCCCAACCGAGCCGCGACTCTAATAATATTTAGATGACCCGGATGGATCAGATCGGCACTCATGCCCACATACACCCGCGCTCTTTTTTTAGACGACATACCCAATAAACATAACTTAATCTTGTTTACATATTACTCTTTTTTAGAGTTAATCCATTAGAACAAATATGCAAGAGACACTAAGCCGCTCCTCTCGATCTGCAAAAACCACCCATATTGCTATTCATCTCCCACTTGCTACACTTGAAAAATGCCTAACCAGCCATATTTAAAAGCTTTATTTATATTAATAGTTTGGGGGCTCATAGTTCCCCGCCTTTCCCATGCCTACATCGAACCAGGTATGGCCACCGTCCTGTGGCAATTACTATTAGGCGGCCTGATCGGAGCATCGTTTTTCTTCCACAAAATTAGATTTG
>QIFI01000003.1 GCA_003229735.1 Candidatus Anderseniibacteriota bacterium
AAAACCCCGGCACTTATCTGGTCAAACTAACTATCACTGCCCGCGACCAGACATATGAAGACACCACCGAAGTCCGCGTTTTTAAGCACTTGGCCATTCTGGTTTCAGATAACAGCGCCCCCGCCGATCAGATAAAGCTCCATCAGCAACAAGCCGCTAAAGAAGGTATTCTCTTGTTGTCCCTTAGCGCTAAAAGCGACGGTCCGGAAGTTCTAATTGAAGAAGAGCTTACCCAACAACTGCTCGATATCAGACCCACTATTAATAATGCTTACGCTATCATCATGTGGACCTCGGGCGGAGTCGGCGCCAATGTCTTAACTAAATTTGCCCAGCACGTTCGCCAATCTGAAAGCGCTTCTTTAGAAGATCTGAATTTAGCCAATAAAGGCATTATTCTCTTGTCAGAAACCCCCTACGCCGTCCTTAAACCCACCGCTCAATCCGCCTTCGATCAGCTCCAGCCCAGTTATGTTCTCTTAACCAGGCCCGGTGTAATGGACATCATCACCGCCGCCACCACCGCCGAGAAAGTCAAAGATGTCATCCTGGCTTCCCCTATCAATCACCGCTTGCTCGGCACCTTCTCCTCACGCACCGTTTCCGACTTGGGCCTCACCAACTTTATGTCTTTCAGTATTAACTATCTGATCAACCGCGGCGTCCCCATCAACTCCATTATTCTGATTCTTATGCTGCCGGTTATCGCCACCATCCTGGCCTTCGCTCGCCAGGTTATTGGTGCTAAATCTTTCGGGCTTATCACCCCTACCATGACTACCTTGTCATTTCTGGTCATGGGATTGACTTATGGATTAATCGTTTTTGCCTTTGTGCTTCTCTCCGGCACTCTCACTCGCTTCATTTTACGCCGCCTTAATTTATTATACCTGCCCCGCATGGCCCTGGTCCTCACCGCGGTCAGCTTAAGCCTGCTTTTTGCCCTGGCTCTGGGCGTTTCCAGCGACCGCGCCTCCATTATTTCCTTTTCTATTTTCCCGGCCTTAATATTAACTATCCTGGCCGAAGAATTCATTGCCGCTCAATTTAAATTAGGCTTCCGCACCGCCCTCACTCTCACCGCCTGGACTTTAGGTCTGTCTATCATCAGCTACTATCTGGTCAGCTCTGAAATATTCCGCACCTTAACCTTGTCCTTCCCCGAAATCATCCTGCTCACTATCCCTATTAATCTTATTGTTGGCCAATGGAGCGGCTTGCGTCTCACCGAATATTTCCGATTTAGACACCTGTTGCGCTATGGCAAATCCACTTCATAAACAAGCCTCCCAGGTGCTGGGGCAAAACGCCCGTCTTCACTTATACACTGCCAAAGACGACAGCCGGGCCGCGGCCATGGTGGCCAACGACAAAGCTGCCACCAAAAAGGCTCTGCAGAAAGCCGGCTTACCCACTCCTACTCTATTCGCCAAAATTACCTCTCGCCAGGAACTGCAAAAATTCCGCTGGACTAAATTACCCTCTTCTTTTGTCATTAAACCCCGCACTTCGTACGGCGGCAGTGGTATCCAGGTTATATTTGGTCGTAACAAAAAAGGCAATTGGGTTAAAGCTGACAAAACCGAAGTCTTTATTCCGGAATTGAAAAAACATATCTCCGATATCCTGGACGGCAGTTTTTCCCCCAGCAAGGCCCCTGATGTCGCCCTTATTGAACAACGCGTTAAAATCCACCCCGACTTAAAACCATACAGCCTTCAGGGCGTGCCCGATGTCCGGGTTATCGTATATAATTCTGTTCCCGTCATGGCCATGCTCCGCTTGTCTACCACCGAATCCCACGGCCGGGCCAACCTGCATGCCGGCGGTGTTGGTGTCGGCATAGACTTGGCCCGCGGTGTCACCACCACCGCTGTCTACCGCGGCCAGCCCATCGACACCCTGCCTCAATCACACCTTCCCTTGACCGGTATCCGCGTCCCTCACTGGTTGGAGAACCTGCACATTGCGGTTAAAGCGGCCCAAGTCATCGGCCTGCCGTTTGCCGGCGTCGATCTGGCCATCGACCGCGACCAGGGGCCCATGGTTCTGGAAATAAACGTCCGGCCCGGTCTGGATATTCAATTGGCCAATATGTCTCCTTTACGCTCCCGGCTCCAGCGCGTCGAAGATCTAAAAATTACTAACCCCAAAAAAGGCGTCAAGATCGGCATTGATCTATTTGGCAGTGACACCGATCAGGAAATTGAAGATATTACCGGTAAAAATATTCTGGGCATCGTCGAACAAATAAACATATTAGATCTCGAGGGTGAGCCTCATCCCCTGTCAGCCAAAATTGATACTGGCGCCTGGCGCACTACCCTCGATCAAAAACTGGCCCGCCGATTTAACCTGCACCATAAAATCATCAGGCGCAAAGAAGTTCGCGGCTCACTAGGGCTCCAAACCAGGCCAATTATTGAACTCTCCTACAAAATTCACGACCAGAAAATCACTACCCAGGCTTTCATGGCCGACCGCTCAAACATGAAGTACCCGATAATTATCGGCCGCCGAGACCTGAAAAACTTCCTGGTCGACCCCTATAAAAACGCTCGCGGCATGAACGAAGACCAGGCATCATAAGTCGATTGACATTTAATTCCTTAAACCGCACAGTAGCCAGGCAACCTCTCTGTCGCCCCGTAATTTTACCTATTTATTCAACTCTCATGGCTATTAGGAAAACCGCCTATCAAAAACGCTCACCTGGACGTATATCCATACCCGGCCCTCTCAAGAGATTAAGGCGGCGCACCCTGCCCATATCCTTAACTATCCTGGGGATAGCTTTTCTGGCCGCTGCCGCCACCGTACTGTGGTGGAGCCGGGATCTGCCCGACCCGCAAAAAATTAGCAGCCGCCAGATAGTCGAATCAACCAAAATATATGACCGCACCGGCACTCAACTGCTCTACGAAATCGGTGATATTCGCCGCACCGCCGTCAGCCTGGATAACGTGTCGCCTTACTTAATTCAGGCCACTATTACCACCGAAGATAATCAGTTTTATAAACATCACGGCATTGATTTTAAGGGCATTATTAGAGGTGTGATTGTTAAGCCTCTCACCGGCCAGCGCGCTCAGGGCGGATCAACTATTACTCAACAACTTATAAAAAACTCTATCTTAACTCCCGAAAGAACCATTAGACGCAAAGTTAAAGAAGCCGTACTGGCCCTGGAGCTGGAGCAAAAGTTCTCTAAGGATGAGATATTGACTATGTACCTCAACGAAATTCCCTACGGCAGTCAGTCATATGGCGTGGAGGCCGCCGCTCAGACTTTCTTCAACACCAGCGCCGCCAATGTCACCCTGGCCCAGGCCGCCCTCCTGGCCGCCTTGCCCAAAGCCCCCACCTATTATTCTCCTTATGGCTCCCGCCTGGAAGACCTAAAACAGCGCCAGGAAAACATTATTGATCGCATGAAAAACCTTGAATACATTAACGAAAATGAGGCCCAATCCGCCAAAAACGAGGAGCTTGATTTCCAGCCTCGCGCCGAATCTATCTCGGCTCCTCACTTTGTTTTCTATGTCAAAGAGCAATTAGATAAGGAGTACGGGGAGCGAGTTGTCGAGCAAGGCGGCCTCAATGTCTTAACCACCCTTGACATGCGCCTCCAAACCATCGCCGAAAAAACCCTGACCGCCAACCAGGATCGCCTAAAAAGTCTAAACGCCTCCAATGCTTCCCTAGTATCCGTCGACCCATCCACCGGCGATATTCTGGCCATGGTCGGATCTATTGATTACTTTAATGATGACATCGACGGCAATGTTAATGTCGCCGTCCGTCACCGCTCCCCCGGATCATCTATCAAGCCATTTGTCTATGCCGCCGCCTGGCAAAAAGGCTTCACCCCGGACACTATTCTCATCGATGCCGAAACAGATTTCGGCCAGGGCTACCGCCCCAAAAACTACGACCTTTCCCAAAGCGGCCCCGTCACCATGCGCCACGCCCTGGCTAATTCTATGAATATTCCGGCCGTTAAAACTCTTTACCTGGCCGGCATCAAAAACGCCACCCAGCTGGCCCAAAACATGGGCATGACCAGCCTTGACGATCCCGACCGCTATGGACTGTCCCTGGTCCTGGGCGGCGGTGACGTTCGCCTCCTGGACGAAGTGTCGGCCTATGGCGTATTTGCCAACGACGGAGTCAAAATGCCCCAGCGGTCTATCCTTAAAGTCAGTACCCGCGCGGAAACTTTATTCGACTCAAATGAAGAAGAAGTCACCGGAGACCAGATCATCTCTGCCGAGTTGGCCCGCCTGGTTAACAGCGTCATCTCTGATAACAGTGCCCGCTCTACCGCTTTTGGCTCAAATAGCCCCTTGCAATTAGGCAGCCGTCCTGTCGCCGCCAAAACCGGCACCACCCAGGAATATCGTGACGGCTGGACTATGGGCTTCACTCCCACCCTGGCCGCCGGCGTATGGGTCGGCAATAACGACAACTCTCCCATGGCTAAAAACGCCGCCGGTGTCGCCACTGCCGCGCCCATCTGGAACTCATTTATGCGCCAGGCTCTGGATGGCACTCCTATTGAGCAATTTGTTAAACCCCAGCCCGCCCCGCCTCCCCCCCACGCCATCATGCGCGGCGAACTGCCGGAAGTTAAAGGCAAATGGGAACCCAACGCCAATATTCTCTATGCCAACGAATGCCCAGTCAACTTAGGCCGGCCCGCCACCTTTAAAGAAATCCATAATCTTCTTTTCTATGTCCGCCGCGACAATCCCACCGGCCCCCCTCCAGCCGACGCCGAAGACGATCCGCAATTTAGCCGCTGGAAAGAAGGGGTTGCTGTCTGGCGCCAAAAAAATAACGAGAAAAACAAAAACAATCCGGATCAGCCTCAATATGTTGACTCTCTGCCCACTCCCGAATGCAATATTACCGACGCCGATAATATCCCTCGTGTCACTATTGTCGAACCCAACAACACTATTATTAGAACCCAGCCTACTGCTGTTAAAGTTGACATTGAGTCAGAAGAATCAATTAAAGAAGTCCGCTTTATATTTGACGGCCAGGAAATAGCTAGACGGGGCGAGAGCGACCCCTACCAGGCCGCCTTAACTTACCCCAATGACTTTAGCGGCCGTAAGACATTAGTGATCTTGGCCATCACCCAGAATAATTTAGTCGGCCGCGCCTCCCGCACTTTTATTATTAATCCTGATGGCGCTCCTCCTAAAGTTACCCTGCTAACACCTAAAAACGGCAAGACCTTCACTGCCGCCAGCTTCCCTCTCACCGCCAAAGTCACGGCCATCGATGACAGCGGTATTGAATTAGTTGACGTCTTATACACCAAGGACGACGACAACGGCACTAAACGCATCGGCCGCACCAGAAAAATTGTCCCCACCGCCCCCAACCGCTACGAAGTCATCTGGGACGACTCGCCCGGCCCCGGCACCTACACCCTGTGGGCCGTCACCTATGATAAAACCGGCAACCCCGCCGAATCATCCCGCGCCACCGTATATATTGAATAAAACGCCCCGATTTTTTTATAACTAAACCCTCACCAGCAGCCTGATCATCCGGTAACCATGTTTCTGCTCTAACTCTACCCGCAGTTCAGACTCTCTTAACATCACCTCTTGCCTTAAAGCCGGTGACATTACTTGCACCACCACCTTTCCTCCCTCCACCTTCTCACACCTCACCTCACTGCTCTTCAGCCACCCCCTAAGCCTGCGCTCCACCACAAACTTCATATCGACTTCATCTAAACCCGTCTTGTCTTCATCTATAAGTTTTCCTACCGCCTCCCACATAAGCGCCCGTTAAAACTTCTCCGGCACTCGCTCTGCCAATACCTCTTCACTACTGTCTGCCGCTTCACTAAACACCACGTCGCTTCCCACCACGATCTCCTCGCCACCGTCCTGTGGTAATTCAATCTTTTTCTCTTCTTTCTCTGGCGGCCTCTCGTTATCAACCACGTTCCTTAAATCAAGCAAATAAACATCTTCTCTTTTTTGCAGAGCTTCCGGCACTAAAGTACACGTTAAAATAGTCTGGGTATCCGGTAGGCCCTTGAGCAACGCCGTCTGCCTATCTTCATCAAGCTCACTCAAAATGTCATCCAATAGCAGTAGGGGGGTTTCTTTAGTCATCTTCTTTATATATTTATAAGCAATCAACTTAAGCGCCATAACTAACCCTCTGGCCTGTCCCCTTGATAATGCCGCGTCAGCCGGTACTCCATCAGCCAATACTTCCATATCATCCCGATGCGGCCCCAACAGCGTATAGCCAAACAGCATCTCTTTATCAATCACTTTATCCAACTGCTCTCGATATTTATCATCGTCCATCAGCCCCGCTGTTAGTCTCACCTCTAACAATTTTCTCTCTCCGGTTAAATGCTCATACACGTCTTCCAGCCTGGACTCCACATACTGCACCAATCCTTCCCGATGACGCCACAGCGCCTGCCCATATTCAACCAGCAAGTCTGTCCACGGAGCCACCTCGCTCTTATTGCTGGCTTTTTTAAGTATCGAATTTCGCTGTTTTAACACTCTTTGATATTGAACCAGGGCCGATAAATATCCCGGATGAGCCACCAGTATATGATTTAAAAAATTACGGCGCTGGGCCGGCCCCCGAGCCAACAGAAAAGTGTCCTCCGGTAAAAAAACCACCAGCGGATAGCTCGCGTAAAATGATACCAATGAAGCCGGTTCTCCATTCTCTTCAATTCGCAAAGATTTAGCCGGCCGGTGATACCTCACCGCCACCTTGGTATCGACTCCGTCATCTCTCTCCACTTCCCCCCACAACAAAAATGTGTCCTTATTCCAGCCCAGACACTCGTCCACCCTAGCTCGCCAGGACCTGCCCCTAAGCAATACCGCCAGACTTTCCAGAAAATTAGTTTTTCCGGTAGCATTTGGGGCCGCCACCACTAATATCCCCTTCCTGGGCAATTCAATACTATCCGCCCTCCCCAGATTGCGAAAATTATTTATGCCCAGCTTCTTAACAATCATGCTTGAATAGGCATTACAATATATAAGTAT
>QIFI01000123.1 GCA_003229735.1 Candidatus Anderseniibacteriota bacterium
GGAAGTTGAACTTCCAAAGTTTTGCAGAGCTTTCTCTATCCGGTGGATTTGAAGAGTGGTTTTAGAAGCAGGGTCAGGATGAAGAAGGCGGTGCTGGTGAGGATGATGGCGGGGCCGGAGGCGACATTGAAAGTGACACTGGAGATCATGCCGATGAAGACGGAGGCGAGACTGATAAAGATGCTAATGATAAACATGCGGGACAAGGAGGGGGAGATATTATGGGCACTGGCGGCCGGTACAACCAACATGGCGGTGACTAATATGACGCCAACCATTTTAATTACCAGGGCGGTGACAGCGGCCAGCAGGAGCAGGAGGAGCAGTTCATATTTTTGGATGGGGATGCCTTCGGCCTGGGCCAGATCAGCATCGAAGGCGATGGCGATAAAAGTTTTACCGGTGAAGATAATGATCAAGGTGGCCAGGATGGTGATGATTACAGATAAGTAGAGATCCAGACGGCCGACGGTTAAGATATTACCGAACAGAAAATTGATGAGATTGGCCTGATAGCCGGGGGTGAGCTGGATAAGGATAATGCCGAGGGCTACGGAAGCGGCAAAGAATACCCCAAGCAGAGTATCAAGGGGTAATTTACTGCGCTGGCGGACTATAGTGATGCCGGCGGCGACCAGCAGAGAATAAATCAGGGCGGCGATGAAAGGATTGACTTGCAGCAGCAGGCCAATAGCAATACCGGTGAGAGCGGCGTGGCCAATAGCATCGGAGAAGAAAGACATGTGTCGAATAACGACGATGACTCCTAGAATGGCCATGAGGAAACCTAATATCAGGCCCACGAGCAGGGCTCTTTGAAAGAAGGGGAGGGTTAGGAGGGTTAGGTCGAGCATAGTAGAGTTAATGACCAATGACCAAATCCCAATGACCACTCAATGACCAAATCCCAATGACCAATGTTTTTACTAATGATTGGGTTGTATATATGCGATATCTGAATATAAATCTGTGTGAGGTGTTAGTCATTTGGTAATCAGTTATTAGTTGGTATTTTTTAATGCTGGTGTTCGAAGTGGCTGACGGTACCGCCGTACATGGCCTGGAGAGTTTCGTTGGTGAGTACTTTATGAGGGCGGCCGGAGCATAGCAATTGCTTATTAAGGCAAAGGACCTGATCGGCGTAATTCATAACAATTTGCAGTTCGTGGCTAATTATGACCAGGGTTAATTTATCCCGGGTTTGGATGCGGCGCAGGAGCGGATAAATAGTTTCCTGACCTTGGGTGTCGATGCCGGCGGCCGGCTCATCAAGCAAGAGTAGTTTAGGATTATCCATCAGACTGTAAGCTAATAGGATGCGCTGCATTTGGCCGCCGGATAAAACATGGAGCCGACTGGTTAATAAGGAACCGGCACCGACCATATCGAGCAGGTTTAGCATGCGCTTATTTTCGGCGGCGCTCATGCCCAGAGGGCGGGAAGACTTGAGAGAAAACAAGCCCTGGACGGTGAGGGGGAGATGGCGGTCGAGATTTATCCGCTGGGGAATATAGGACACCAGGTGGGAAATTTTACGGTATTGTTCGTGAGGGGTGCCGAATATATCTACTTGACCGGTGTTTTTTGGGATGAGGCGGAGGATGGTTTTAAGAAGCACGGATTTTCCGGCGCCATTGGGGCCGATAATAGCGGTGGTGGAATTGTCTGGAATAGAAAAGCTGATGTTATCGATGATCAGATGTTGGTCCAGGGTGACAGATAAATCAGTGACTTTAATGGCGGGGGGCGAGGGTTCATTCATAATAAGTATTTTTAGTGTAGCAGAGTTGGGGAGATGAATGGGTTTTTTAAAAATCTAAATTTCAAAATCCAAATGTCAAATCAATGACTAAAATCCAAATGATTAAAGGCGACGGCGCGTCCCTCATCCTGGCTTTCTCCCCAGGGGGGAGAAGGGAGCGCGGTTACGGGAACTTCCATTTGATATATTGATATTTCTTTGAATGGAATGGATTTCGTAAGTGGTCATTGGGAATTGGTCATTAGAGACTATACTGTTCCACCTCCTCTAATTACCCCTCCAGCCTTTGCCAAGGCTATGGCTGGCAGGCGGGCTGAGGGGAGGAGCATCTCATTTAGTTTCTTCCTTCGAGAGGAGAGGGGTTATTTAACGGGTTCTTAAAAAAACTTGAGGAGGAATTATCGGTGAGGGGGATGGTGATATGTTATAATCAGTAAGTAATTATGGTAGAGGATACAAATTTAAAGATTCTAAAAATTCTGGTGGAGCAGAAGGCGATTAAGGACGTGAGTAATCTGAAAGATATACAAAAACAAATAACCGAGGGAGCTTCCTTGCATCAGTTGCTGGTTGATAGCGGGCAAGTGGATGGGGACGTTCTGGCGCAGGTGATAGCCGGTGTATATGAATTGCCGACGGTGGATTTAAAAGACCATAGAATTGAGCAGGATGTATTGTCGATTATTCCGGAATCAACGGCTCGAGGTCATATGATTGTCGCCTATAGACAAAATGAAAAGGGATTATTAGTGGCTATGGCAGATCCGGCAGATCGACAGATCGTGGAATTTATCAGAAAAAAAGTGGATGTACCGGTGGTGCTGGCGGTGGGCAGTATTGGGGCAATTAGGGACGCGTTGGGACAATATCAGCAAAGTCTGGAAGTGGAGCTGGGTGACATTGTCGATCAGGAGTTAAAAAATGTGGGACATCCATCCGACGACTTGAGCGAAGCGGCGGAGGATTTACCTATTATCAAGATTGTGCAGGCGATATTGAAGCACGCGATTACTGAAGGGGCATCGGATATACACATTGAACCGACGGAGAAACGGGTGATTGTGAGATATCGAGTGGATGGTATATTGCGGGATTCGTTGATATTACCCAGAGTAGTGTTGGCGGGGGTGGTGGCCAGGATTAAGGTGTTAAGTAATTTGAAAATTGATGAGCATCGTCTGCCCCAGGATGGAAGATTTAAGATTGAGGCGGAAGAGTATAAGGTGGCATTTCGGGTGTCCACCTTGCCGGTGTTTGACGGAGAGAAGGTGGTGATGCGGTTATTGGATGAGTCATCCAACACCTTGAATCTGGGCAATATTGGAATCAGGCCGAAGCCGCTTAAAGTAATGCGGCGGATAATCAAGCGGCCGCATGGGATGGTATTAGTAACCGGGCCGACCGGTTCGGGTAAAACCACCACCTTGTACGCGACGATGAAAGAGATTAATACGGCTGGAGTGAACATCAGCACTATTGAAGATCCGATCGAGTATCGGATGCCGCGGATTAATCAGACGCAGGTGCATCCTAAGATTGGCATGACATTCGCTAATGGTCTTAGGGCTCTGGTCAGGCAAGACCCGGATATCATTATGGTAGGTGAAATTCGGGATGAAGAGACGGCGGCGCTGGCGGTTAACGCGGCGTTGACGGGTCATCTGGTTTTATCAACTTTGCATACCAATAGCGCGGCGGGGGCATTGCCCAGGCTTAGGGATATGAAAGTGGAGGCATTTTTACTGGCTTCAACCTTAAATCTGGTGCTGGCCCAGCGGCTGGTGAGAAAATTGTGCGAGAAGTGCCGGAAGAAAACCAAGATAACAGCGGATGTTTTAGATGATCTAAAGGATAATTTTGACGTGGAAGATATTTTAGAGACGTTGAAGCGGGAGAAAGTGGTACCCAGCAAGGCGACGTGGGATCAGATTGAAGTTTATGAAGCGGCGCAGTGTGAGTATTGCAAGGATGGATATAAAGGGAGAATCGGCATTTATGAATTGATTGAATTTGATTCGAAAATCCAGGCGATATTGACGGCGAAAATAACCTCCGGGGAATTGGAGAAGGTGGCTAGAGAACAGCAAAATATGGTGAGTATGCTGGAGGATGGGATGCTTAAGGTGGCTGAAGGGATAACCAGTTTGGAAGAAGTGTTGCGGGTGGCGCGGGAGTAGCACCTAAATCCAAATTTCAAAATCCAAATGTCAAATAAAATCCAAAGCCCAAATGTATAAATACCGACTATGGGTTATAATGTAAGCTAGGCGATGGTTAGTTTTGATAATTTTTAGATTATGCCACTTTATACATTTGAGGGGAGGAATGAAAAAACTGGAGAAGTAACGCGCGGAGTGCGGGAATCACCAACGCACGCGGCTTTAGGACAGGACTTGTTGAGCGAAGGGGTGTTGTTGACGCGGTATGTGCAGAAAACACAAAGTACTCCCGGAGGATCAATTTTATCGGCGGTGCTTAACAAGGTACCGACGATTGAGAGGGCTCTATTCGCCAGATATTTCGCGTTAATGTTAAGAGCCGGTCTGGACGTGAAGCGGGCGATTGGAGCCCTGCAGAAGCAGACGAAAAATAAGCCGATGCAAAAGGCATTAGAGACAGTGCATCAGGATGTGGAAAGAGGCAAGACTTTAGCGGAAAGCATGCAGAAGTTTCCCAATGCTTTCCCGCCGATATTTGTCAGCTTTGTGCAGGTGGGTGAAGCAACGGGCCGACTGCAGGAATCCTTGGAAGTATTAGCCGATCAATTGCAGAAGGAGTATGAGTTAAAGCGGGCGATTAAGGGAGGACTAATGTATCCAATTGTGATTATCCTGGCTTTGATAGCGGTGGGAATAGCCATGATGTATTTTGTGGTGCCGAAATTAGTGGAGGTGTTTGAAGGGTTTGACGTGGATTTGCCGGTGCCGACCAGAGTGCTGATCTGGATGAGCGGAGTGTTTCAGAATTATTGGTATTTATTGATACTCGGCACCTTGGTGTTGATAGTGGGCGGATGGGGTTTACTGCGAGTAAAGTCAGTTAAGGCATCGGTGATGCACGGAATGTTGTATGTGCCGATTATAGGGCCGATTATCGTGGAAATTAATTTGGCCAGGTTTGCCAGAAATCTGGGATCGTTATTAAAAAGTGGAGTATCGTTTGTTAAGGCGCTGGAAATTTTGGGGTCCAACTCGCCTCATCCCAGTTATGCCAAGGTGTTCGTGGCGGCTCGGGAGCATGTGAAGCAGGGAAAAGAATTATCAGACTATCTGGATGGATTTAATCGAATGTTTCCGCCGATCGTGATTAATGTGCTCAAAGTAGGAGAAGAAACGGGAGCTTTGGATGAAGTATTAAATGAAGTGGCGCTTTTTTATGAGGGAGAGGTGGATCAGACTATGAAGAATCTGACTTCTATAATGGAGCCGGTGCTGATGATTCTGGTGGGGCTGGCGGTGGGAGCATTAGCGGTATCGGTAATTTCTCCAATATATGATTTGGTGAATGTAATTTAATAATCAGTAATCAGTAATTAGTAACTGGTAACTAGTAATGTTGAAGAACCCGCTTGGTTATAAGAGCCCATTAAATAACCCCCTTTCCGCCCGAATTCTCCCTGGACTTGGCTCAAAAATCCGTAAGACTCGTCGAAGTAAGAGCTATTACTTCTCCTCATCTTCCGAATTTTTGATCTCAAGCCAGGAAGATTTCGCAACGAAAAAGGGTTATTTAATGGGCTCTAAGAAAGTTCAGGGCTTTACGATCATTGAAGTATTGATAGCGGTATTTGTGGTGGGGGTGACTATGGTGGGGTTGTTTGGTTTTTTTGTGCTGTCATTGAGACTGGCTCAAGAGGCCGAGAGGCGAGTGGCCGGGGTGGCGCTGGCCAATGAGCGGGCGGAGATGATTCGTAATTTACCATACGCGGACGTAGGCACCTCGGGCGGGGTACCGATTGGGACAATTGCTCAAGAAGAGGTGGTTACCCGCAACAATGTGCCGTATACGGTGAAGACTAATATTATCTATGTGGATGATCCATTTGACGGGTTGGCAGGCCCAGGGAGCGGGGGTTGTTTACAGTTGAGCCATAATCCACCGGGAAATCCGGGAGGTTGTCAGGATTTATGCGTGGATCTTGCAGCAGTCAATGCGCATTTAGCGCATGGGGATGTGGTGGGGCAATATTGTGATGGTACTCCAGTGGGAGGCCCCGATGTATTAAATACTGATTATAAGCAGGTTAGAGTGGAGGTGTCATGGCCCAGTCCGCAGAAACCCAAGCCGGTGCTGATGCTGATGACGGTGGCGCCGCCGGGGATGGAGGGTGGTGAGCTGTTCGGGACGCTGGATTTTCAGGCGCTGAATGCTCTGGGGCAGGGTGTGGAGGGGGCGGCGGTGACATTATTTAATGATAGTGTGAGTCCGGCGGTAAGTATTGCCACCCAAACTAACGCGGAGGGACGAGTGGTGCTGCCGGGACTGCCGGAATCATCCCAGCTTTATGAATTGACGGTGGGCAAGGCCGGTTATACCTCGGAACAGACTTATGATTCCACTCCGCCGACTTTTTTCCCGAGTCCTGATTACGCGCATTTATCATCGATAATCGGCGAAGTGACGGAAAAAACTTTTTTTATTGATTTGGCGGCTCAATTAGGGGTGACGGTGGGCAAGCCGCAAAATCAGGCGGCCGCTAAATTTGACGGCAGCGGCAGTGACGCTTATATAGAAATAGCTAATCAGGGGGGGTATGAAATGAGCGACGGGACGGTGTCTTTCTGGTTTAAGGCGAGTGATGTTTCATCAGGCCGACAGGGGCTGGTGACTAAAGATGCTGTTGGATATGGAAATGGGGGACACATGTCGATTGAATTGAATAACGCGAATCTGGATGTGTATCAGCAGAGCGGCAGTGACACTAATGCTTTGCAATTTACCGGCATTGAAGCCAATAAGTGGTATCACGCGGCTTATACTTTTGGGGCCGGGGGTATGAAGTTCTATTTGGATGGAGGGGCGCCGGCAGTCAATGCCTTTACGGGGGGGTGGCAGAATAACCAGGAGCCGATAGCCATTGGAGCCGTCACCGGGGAGAGTGGAGCGGGTCTGGTGACGCCGGTGGAAGATGGATTTACGGGCTTGATTGATGATATCAGAATATATAATCGGGAGTT
>QIFI01000119.1 GCA_003229735.1 Candidatus Anderseniibacteriota bacterium
TATCGAAGAGGCAGATTCACTTCTCGTTCTTTCATCACTTCCCAAAATTTTTGTATCGGAGCAGAATTATGGCCACCGCATCAGTCCTCACTCCCGGCCAAAGCGAATTGGTCAGTCAAAAAGCTAACATTGCCGCCACCCTGTTAAGGATTGCCGGCGATCCTAACCAGGACAAAAAATTTTATCGACTGCTTAAAAAACTTGACGCCATCAACACCGCTCTTAAAAAACACCCCAAAGAAAACCAATGACCCGCGTAACCGGGTCCTTTTTTATCCGTTCGCCGGAATGAGTCAGCTGCTGCTTACGCTCACCGGCAACAATTTAACTGTTTAGCAATATTAGTCAATAATTTATCATTTTATCATTATGACATTGAAAATTGATTAAAAATTAAAAATTATAAAGTGAAAATTATCATATTAACTTGCCTTATAAAAGCCGCCTATGCTATTAAGACTTAAGTCACCAGGTTCACCTGTTCCTATCCAATTTATTATTACTATGTCAAAAGGAGCTAACCGTGAAAATTTTTACCACCGGTCAAGTGGCCAGGATTTGCCGAGTATCCGCATCCACTGTCAATAAATGGTTCAATTCAGGTAAGCTCAAAGGATTCCGCGTCCCCGGCAGCAAATTTCGCCGTTTTCCCCGCCTACAGCTCATTCAGTTCATGAAGGAATATCATCTGGATTTAAGCAGACTCGAAGACAAAATTCTCATTGTCACCCAGGATCAAGCTCTAATCAACAGCCTCAAAAGCCAACTATCCCTGGAGGAATCCCTCCTAATTGAATCGGCAGCTTCTGGTTTTGAATGTGGCTTTCAAGCGGAAAAACATCACCCAAGCTGCGTCATTATCGATTTCTCCATCGGCAGCCGGGAAGCACTTCAGATCTGTCGTAATCTCCGTCGTTGTGCCGAGTTTGCTAATACAATTCTCATCGTTCTGTTCCCTAATAGCAGTCCCGCATCCCTCGACTACAACAGAGTCAGCGAATTCTTCAAGAAGCCATTTGATGTCGCTCTCTTGGCCGAACACCTTCGCACTCTCCTGGACATCAGAACATTAATATAAATCTCGTCATTACGCCGCCTTCCACCCTCCGCCAGTTGGTTCTTCGGTTCAGTTTCAACATTTCAAGCACATTAAGTAGCTAAGAATGTTCTCTCTGAGTCCGCAAACAACACGCCCAACTGCGCGGAGGGATTTTTATTGGTGACCCGTTTGATGCAGTAAGTGTAACTCTATTGTGGCAGAATTGCAGTGTCTAGCGGCGTTCGAGGAACGTGTCAAAGCTAGCGCGTTAAGCGGACTGGCGCTATAGCAAGTGCATCAGCCTATTTGTCGAACCCTGCTTATGCTTTCCAATCGACATGTCGGGCGGCCCCCCCCTCATCACACTCTCAAACATAGGTGGTCGATCCGTCTATCTTTATAATCACATTGTCTAGTCAACCAGCCATAACATCAACTAGCCTAGAAAGTTATAGAGTTATGTGTATTACTTCCAATCATTCGGTAAAATAAGCGTATGGCAAATAAACTTACGATGATGGAAAATATACAGGAAGCATGGTGGAACGTGCAGGAAAAATGGGAGAATATGTGGGAGGAATGGGGAAAATACGAGAGAGGGGAGAAAGGGAAAGCCCAGGAAATTTATGTAGGTATCTTGCTTATTTTACTTGTGATTGGATATAGTTGGTTTTTTATCCTTTATTTTTGATGCCAGGTAAGACTAAAGCGTATGGCAAATAAACTCACCATAAAAGAACGAAAGTTTGTTAATGAATATGTAGATACGGGCAACTCTTCCCGTTCTGCCATTGTGGCTGGCTACAGCCCTAAGTCTGCTAGGTCTATCGGCTATGAGAACCTCACAAAACACCACATACAAACAGCATTAGAAGTAGCCCTGGCTAATGCTGGCATTGACGATGCCACGCTTGCTTCCGCAATCGCACGCTTACTTAACTCCGATGATGAGCGCAGCGTCAATAACGCAATTGGTCACATTATCAAGCTCAAAGGGTTAGAAAAGCCACGAAAGTCGATAGCAGTAAAGATGAATATTCTGAAATGGTAAAAATGCAGTTAGCACAAAAAATCGAACAATAATAAGAGAAAATACAACTTTTTAGTTTAGTAACAAGTCTCGACTGGTAAAATTGAGGCTTTTCTGCTATACCAAGAATACAATTTATTATCGCCTAAACCGTTTTCATGGCGGCATGGCACAAATCCTCAGAGATACTGAACCCATCGTTCAGCACTTCTCTGAGGTCGTATAGGGAAACTTATATGGGTAACGCAAGTTACCGCTAGCGGTGGGCTTTGTAATTACCACCAGCAATTATCAACTAAAGATTAAGAAGCTATGAGAATTAAAACGAGCCAAAGAGGGTTTGTACTACTACCGCTCATTATTGCGGTGGCAGTAATAGCTGTTATCAGTGGAAGTACAGCTTTGTACCAGATACAGAACATTAAACAAGTAGATAGCCAAGCAGAAATACAAAGGTTGCTGCAGCAAACGGCAGAGCGAAACATTATAGAAGAACCAAGCCCTACAATATTACCAGCAACTCCAAAACCAAGTCCATCCAAACAATCACAGAGCTATAAAATACCTGCGGTTGCGGGGTCGTCTACGTCACGACCCAGTAAAGTTAAACCTGCTACTCCACCGCAGTCAGATGTACCAGCAATAATCGAGAAACAATTCAAAAGTGTTTTTGGTCGTATGCCAACTGCCAGTGAGAGTGCAAAATATAAAAAGTTATATCGGGAAAAAGGCTACACTGAAACTGGCTTGTCCAGGGTTATGTGGTCCGATGTTGGTGAAGAAAGAACGAAAAACCTTCGAGAGAAATATGGTATTGATAACTCGCAATCAGAGGAGCTACGGAAAATTAGGCGGGAGACGTTACAGAAATATATTGACAATTATAAAACAGACCGCAAGAGTTACACTTTGCCGCCGCGACTAAGATATTCACCGCGACCCAGCATATTTGAAACAGATGAATGGAAACAATCTATTGAGGAGGCCAAGAATAACCAAAGAAATTTCTAGTTATGACACCAAACAAACGCCACAATTACAATTACTATGCGTGGGGGTACCTAACCTTAGCTGTTATTTTCTACCTCGTAGCATATTTCCTACCAAAAAATAATATATTCAGTCTTAGTATTGGAACTGGTTTGGAAATTGGTGCGTTTATCCTACTACCGTTCATAGTTATATTATTTATGCGGGCATGGCGCGAGCGTAGGCAGACAAGAAAAACCGAAGCACAGACAGCAAATGTTTCCACTCCCACCGCTCAATCATCAAGCTCTTTACGCAACCCAATTATCATAGTCGGTATTATCGTGGCCATCGTCATAGCAACTGTGCTAGCCTTGCCACAATACGCAAGCTATCAGGAGCAGTCTGCCCGACGAGAGTGTGCCGAGCAGATTGTACAGAAAAAGCAGGAAATAGAGCAAGCTCTGGCCGAATGGACCAAACGGGAAGAACAGCTTCGTGAAACTGCAAGAAAAAACTTCACTGCTGACAAAGCGTCGGCGGAGGAAACATACGAGGATTGGGATAACTTGGTTGATTTGTATGATAAGAAGCCGCCAAGTGGCAACATTACGGTTGATGAGGAGCGAAAGCTGATTAAGCTTTGAATGGAGCAAAAAGGGTACGAATAATTTATGCATATGAAAAATCATGAAAGCAAAAGATGGCAAAAAATTATTCGCACTAGTATTTTATGGTTTGGGATTTTTAGCAGTTAAGTATTTCAAAGCCGAAGAAGAATTTTATTTTATACCAACCAACCTACTTGATGTAACTGTCACGCTAGCAGTCGCCACAATCTTTATTGTGCTTGGTAATCGTCTTAGAAAAGGCGCGGGTAATGCAAAGAAATACCTGCAAATACTAACGGCTATTTTTGTAATTTTCGTGGCGGTTAATCTAGTAGTGTACCAGCGTTTAGGAGTAGGGATTTTGGGTCTTTTGGTTCTTGGCTATCTCTTTTTGGCACTTTACGGAATTAGAAAAGTCAGAGTATTAGCTGCAATAAATCAAGTGTCAGTTGATACTAATACCCCAGCAAACGCACCTGTTGTCACTGCTACCCCAACAAGTAACCAGCGAACCGCGGTAGCCATAGCCATTATCATCGCCGCAACATTAGTAGCAGGAGCATTATACTTCGCAAAAACAAGTGATAACTCACAAAACAACATGCCCAGCGTACAGGATGAAGAAAAACAAATAGTCCAAAATTGTGCTAAGAGCGTAGAGGAAATGCGCATAGCGGGAGATAAAGAGTCGCTTGATTGTCATTTCAAGGCATCTAAATTTTTAAGAGATAGATCAGACCCATCTGGTCTAACATCGGAAATAATGCATGGGTCCTGTGAGGATGAAAAAATTACAATTATTGAGGAGGAACAACTGATGAAAAGATGTCTGCGACAAAATGGAATCTATTGATGTTCTCTCGGGTAATAGAGATGAGTAATTGTTTTAATATGAGTGCAACAAACTTATTGAAGCATATTCAAACCCTTAACATATTCAAACCCTTAGCGTTTGAAAGTGCATAAAATAGCCTCTGAATCTATTGAAAGCATATTCAAACCCTTAGCGTTTGAAAGTGCATAAAATAGCCTCTAGTCATCAATATCGATAAGTAAATGCTCAGTCTCAACCAACGATCGAACATATCCAGCTTCATCATAAATAAAATCCCGATAATCCTGTGGGGGCACCATCTCTTTTATCAGACTATAATGACACAAGAACTTAGGTTGCTCTTCAACATATTCCTTAAGCGACGACCACCGATATACTAAAGGATCCCCAACTATACGAGCCATAAATGGATTGAGATGAATGTACCGACTAACATGCAGCAACTGATCATCTCCGCTAATCAGTACAGCCTTAAAAGGATTAACAAATAGCGAACCCGAGCGATCTTGTCGCACATTAAAATACCGTGCGTAACTTGTCAGTAAACGATGCATATACAATGAAGTTCCACCATCAAAATTTTCCTTAATGAGAAGATGAATGTGATTCGACATCAAGCAATAAGAAAGCAAATCAATCAACCCTGCACCATCTTTTGTAATTTCTTGCTTTATCTTCAACCGCCGCGCAATAGAGTAACTACGAAGCTGATTTCTCGGAAGACAATGTACTAGCAAATCTGAAAATCGTTCGCGATCAGCTCGATCAAGAAAAACATTACGTCGCTCAATACCTCGTGTGTACACATGATATATTTCCCCCGGCGCTAAGTCATCATATCGGTACCCCATATAATTTGATACTACAGGCAACATCACCCCCATTCAAACGCTAAGGGTTTGAATATTAAAGGTTTTACGGAGTGAGAGATGGTTAAGTAATTTATTACAGTGCCTAAGTATTAAAAAATTGCCATTTTTTAATGTGTGACCCCACGGGGAATCGAACCCCGATTGCTGGCGTGAAAAGCCAGTGTCCTAAGCCATTAGACGATAGGGCCATGTAAATAATTTTCAATTTCTAATTTCTAATTTTCAAATGTACGCTAATATCATTACTATTCATAACTGTAACTGTCAATTTTTCAGCCACCATACCTAATATAACAAATATAAGCAAGATTCGGTTAATAATTCTCTATGACAAAAAAAACCAATAAAAAACCTATTATTCTGGCCATCGAAACTTCCTGCGACGAAACCGGCGTGGCCATCACCAGGCAGGCCGACAATCAGATCAAAGTCTTATCTGAAGCCGTTGCCTCCCAGATTGATATTCACAAATTAACCGGCGGAGTAATTCCTGAAGTGGCCGCCCGCGAACATGTATCTGTCATCAAGCCCCTGCTGGAGCAAGTAATAGGGGATAGTGGGGTCACTCCAAATCAGCTTTCTGCCATCGCCGTCACTATCGGCCCCGGCCTTCAACCCGCCTTATCTGTCGGCGTCACCACCGCCCAAACTCTAGCCTACGCCTGGCAAAAACCCATCATTCCCATTCATCATCTCGAAGGACACATAGCCGCCGCGCTTTTCAGCTCCCAAATCCCAAATCCCAAAAGGCAACACCTTGCTAACTACTCACTACCAACTACCAACTACTAACTGGCCTGCCCTCGCCTTGATCGTATCCGGTGGGCACACCATGCTCGTCCTCATGTCGGATTATCTGCAATACCAGATCCTGGGCAGTACCAGAGACGATGCCGTAGGCGAAGCCTTTGATAAAGTGGCTCGTATGCTGGGTTTACAGTATCCCGGCGGTCCCGAAATTAGCCGTCTGGCAGACGGAAACTCCACCGCCTTCAAGTTTGCCCGCCCCATGCTTAACTCAAAAGACTTTGACTTCAGCTTTTCGGGTCTTAAAACCGAAGTGCTTTACACTTTGCGTGATATCAATAAAAGCAAGTACACCACGTCGCTCGCGAGCGACGTGGCCGCTTCTTTTCAGCAGGCCGCCGTCGATGCATTGATCACCAAAACCATCAAGGCCGCCGCCAAATATCAGCCGTCAACCCTCCTGCTCACCGGCGGCGTGGCCGCCAACCGCCAGCTCCGCCAGCAATTAACCACCGCCGCGAAACAAATCAGCACCCCTCTCCGAATCTCTCCCCTTAACCTCTGCGGGGACAATGCCACCATGATCGCCCTGGCCGCCCATCTGGCTCACTCAAAAAACCGTACCACTCATTGGTCGGCTATCGATAGTCACGCCCGCCTTAATCTGGAAGACTTTTCTGTCTAAAGACTATTTTGCGATGGCGTTTAAATGATTATTCCTCAACTGGTCTCTGACAGTAAGCAGAATCGCTCGTCTAAGCTGTGCGCAGCTTTCCCGATGACAATGAGCCAGATGATGAGCAATCACCGGAAATTCTTTGCGCTTGCAAGTCAGCTTCTTCGAACCATAAATCAGCGGCTGCATCTGCACGCATCCCAGCAGGACATGCTCCTCCATCAACCACGTCAGTTTATCAACCATCCCCCAATACACATGTTTATTCAATCTCCGGCATTCCCGACTATTGCATCCTGCCAAATGCTGCAGAGAGTTTCTAAAATTCACTTGACCCGACACACTAAACACATAGGCTGGCATACAACCTGCTTGCACATGATTGCAAACACAATCATCTTCCCCCGCCGTTTTACCTGGCGCCAATACGTTAATAGTTCCTAAGGAAAGCAAGTACGCCATAGCCATTAAGTGTATCTCGTAAACATTAAAAACGCCATGTTGCTTATACCCACCCTGTCAGGTATATTGGCTCTAAATCGCTAATTAAGGCGAATTACTACATTTTTCATGTCCGAACTTCCCAAACAATATCAGCCCGCCGACCACGAACAGCGAATTTACCAGTTGTGGGAAGAAAATAATGCCTTTGCCCCGGCCGCCGCCACTCCCGATGATAAGCCTCCATACTCCATCGTCCTGCCTCCGCCCAACATCACCGGCCGTCTCCATATGGGTCATGCTCTTAACGGTACCATCCAGGATATCCTCATTCGCTACCATCGAATGCAAGGCCATCCTACCGTCTGGATCCCCGGCACCGACCATGCCGGCATTGCCACTCAAAACGTAGTTGAAAAACAGCTTATAAAAGAAGGCACTGATCGCCGCCAGTTAGGTCGAGCCAAATTTATCGCCCGGGTCTGGCAATGGCAGGAAGAATATGGTCACGCCATCATCGATCAATTAAAGAAGCTGGGCTCTTCCTGCGATTGGTCGCGGACTACCTTCACCATGGATGAAAATTATATTAAAGCCGTCCAGCACGCCTTTATTGCCTACTATAACCGCGGCTGCATTTACCGCGGCCAGCGTCTGGTCAATTGGTGCTCCAGATGTGCTTCAGTTATCTCCGATTTGGAAGTGGTGCATCAAGACCAGATGGGCACTCTCACCACTATCAAATATCCCCTTAAAGATAGTCATGAATTTATCTCTGTCGCCACCACTCGCCCCGAAACCATGCTGGGCGATACCGCCGTGGCCGTCCACCCGGAAGATAAACGATACCAAAAGCTGGTTGGTAAAACTGTCATCCTGCCTCTGGCCCATCGCCGGATTCCTATCATCGCCGACCATCGCATAGACCAAGAATTTGGCACTGGTGCTGTCAAGATCACTCCCGCCCACGATCCATTGGATGCCGCCATAGGGGAGACCCATCAGCTTCCGGCTATCAAAATTATCGGCGAGGATGGCCTAATTACCAATCAGGCCCAGGAATTTTCTGGACTCACCATAGAAGAAGCCAGACTAAAAGTCATCGCCGCTCTGCGAGCAAAAGATCTCATTGTTGATCAACAAGACCATCAACATTCCGTCGCCGTCTGCTACCGCTGCGGCACAACCGTAGAACCCCTGATTTCTCGGCAATGGTTTGTGGCCATGGACAAACTCAAAGATGTCGCCCTTGAGGCCGCCCAAAAAGATGCCCTTACTTTCTCCCCGCCCCGCTGGAAAGATCATTATGTTAATTGGCTGACCAACGTTCACGATTGGACAATTTCCCGCCAATTATGGTGGGGCCACCGTCTCCCGGTTTGGTGGAAAAAAGGAACCCGCGGCACCGAACAAGAACCGGGCAGCTTTAAAGTCGGCCTCGAGTCGCCAGGTAAGAATTGGGAGCAGGATCCGGATGTATTGGACACTTGGTTTTCCTCTGCCCTATGGCCCTTGGTCACCCTGGGCTGGCCTGATAATAATCCCGACCTCCAAAGATTTTATCCTACCAGTGTCCTTTCCACCGCTCGCGACATTCTTTATCTCTGGGTAGTCCGCATGGTTTTCTCCGGCCTAGAATTGACGCGGGGAGAATCATATGATAATCGGGATTTTAATCAGCGCCTGCCCTTTAAACAGGTGCTCATTCATCCCACCGTGCTCAACCATCAAGGTAAGCGCATGAGTAAAAGTCTGGGCACCGGCGTTGACCCGCTGGAGCTCATAGCTGAATACGGAGCCGATGCCACTCGCTTTGGTTTGATGTATCAAATGAACCACGATAGCCAAGCCATAAAATTTGACCGGCCGGCTATTAAGAACGCCCGCAATTTCGCCAATAAAATTTGGAACATGGCTCGGTTTCTGGATGGCCTGCCTGACCAGGAAAACCCCAGCCCGGCCGATCAATGGATTAAATCCCGCTCCGCTAAAGTTACCGGGCAGGTAACCAGCCTGATTCAACGGCACCAGCTCGGCGAAGCCGCGCGTACCCTCTACGATTTTGTCTGGCAGGATTATGCCGACTGGTATATAGAAATCCTCAAAACAGAAGGTTCAACTAAAGTAGCCCGCCAGATCTTTAAAAATATCCTCACTCTATTGCATCCCTTTATGCCCCACTTAACTGAAACTTTATGGCAGCACTATAATTATGAAGGACTCCTCATTACTGCCGCCTGGCCATCCCCGGCCGATCAGCCCGATGACGAAATCGAACGTCAAATGATTTCCGATCAAAGTATTATCGAAACTGTCCGCTCTGCTCGGGCATTACTGGAGTTGCCGCCCGGTTTAAAAATTAAATTGCACGCTCCTGCCGCAGTAATATCAAATGCCGCTCTGTCGCGGCTAACCAATACCGAGCCTGCCAACCGGCCCACTAAAAAAATGAAGCCATTTCCGCGTCCTGATGGCCAGCCGGTCTATCTTGAATTACCCGCCGAGGCAGTCGATCACCTGGAGCGGGCCAAATCCAAACTCCGCGTGGAATTGGCAAAATTGACCGATCTTCTCACCTCCCAAAAACTAATTGTGGAAAACATGAAGGGCAAAGCGCCCGCCGCCAAAATCATCGCCAAAGAACGCCTTATTGCCAATACGACCCAAAAAATAGCCGAACTTAATCACAGCTTATTATTGCTGGAATAGTATTATTTTGCGGTCATTTATGCTAAAGTTTACTATTATATATACAATCACTAATTAAACATTTATGGTAAAAGAATCTCCAGGATTTTTTGAGCGATTAACCGGCGCTCGGATCATGAGCCAGGACGACGACATTGACGAACAGGATGTCATCCTCGGCAATGAACAAACCGAACTGCCTAAGTCGGAAGCCGATAATGATAATGAAGAATATTTTGATGAAGCCATAGATGAGCCGGAAACGGAAACCGATGACAGCTATGCCGATGAAGATGCCGTTGACGCGGAAGAGCAGGAAGGCCAATTAACCGTCGATGTTTTTCAGGACGACAGCAACGTGATTATTCAAAGCACCATCGCCGGAGTTTCCCCCGACGATCTGGATGTCTCCATCACTAATGATATGGTGACTATCCGCGGTGAACGACGCCAGACCTATAATACTGATGCCGAAGACTATTTTTATCAGGAATGCTATTGGGGCTCTTTCTCCAGGTCTATCATTCTGCCTATCGAAATCGATGCCGACCGCGCCGAAGCTAAAATCAAAAATGGTATTCTTACTATCCGCATCCCCAAAGCCAACGCCGCCATGACCCGAAAATTAAAGGTTAAGGCGACTTAAATCCCCTCTCCTTGGGGGAGAAGGGCGGGGGTGAGAGGCGTAAGTGCGCCGCCACCGTGTTTGAAAATTACCGTCAGTATAGTGAGGGGTGTTGTTGTGGCCACCGCGTCATTGGTCATTAAGTCATTGGGATTTAAGTGGTCATTGGTCATTGGAAATTAGTCATTTTTCGTAGTAGGGAATCAAGCCTGGCTGATATAAACTAGTGCCGTTACAAATTAATTTTCAGTGCCAAAAGTAATTCAAATATAACTTATCATGGTGGTAAACTTATATCAGTTAAGTAGTAAAATTAATTTGTAACGGCACTATACATATGTCATTCTTCACCATCCTTATCTTCATCTTTCTCCTCTTGCTCTTGCCCACCGCCTATGCCGGTATGATCGGCGCTCCTTATGCCCCCACTTTTACCCCCGCCATCAAGCGCGCCCTGAAGAAAATAAAATTAGGGGCCGGCGACACCCTAATAGATCTCGGCGCCGGCGACGGCAAAGTCTTAATCCAAGCCTCTAAACTGGGAGCCGCCGCCATCGGCTACGAGCTTTCTCCTATCATGTGGTTTATCGCCTGGATTAGATTGCTGGGCCATCGGCGCGCCAAAATATATCTCCGCAATTTCTATAATAAAAAACTTCCCGACGCCACCGTCATTTTTATCTTCCTCATGCCTGATAAAATGAAGCGTGTCCATGAATATCTCAAAAAGCAACACCTGCCTAACGGTAAATACGTTCTGGTCTATTCTTTCCCATTTCCGGATATCGCCCCCCAGGAAATAATCATTACTCCCAAATGCGGCAAAATTTATGTCTATGACTTCCAGAAACTAGTTAGTCACAAATCTAAAAATCAAGTCTCCCCGGCACAAGAATAACCAACACTTTACATCGTGTTTCAAAATCAGTAACATGCCTGTCATGAACAAATTCTACATCACCACCCCCATCTACTATGTCAACGCCCAGCCGCACATCGGCTCTGCCTATACCACTATTGCCGCCGATGTCCTGGCCCGGTATTATCGCGCCCAAAATTATGATGTCCACTTTCTCACCGGCACCGCCGAACACGGCACCAAAATGGCCACTGCCGCTAAAGCCGCCGGACAAACTCCCCAGGAATTTGTTGACACTAACTCCCGCCTCTTTAAAACTGCCTGGGATAAACTCGGCATTAAATACGACGATTTTATCCGCACCACCGAAACCCGCCACGAATCAGCCGTTAAAAAATTCTTCTTAAAACTCCAGAAATCGGGAAAAGTTTATGAAGACGAATATCAAGGTCTTTACTGCGTGGGGCACGAAGCCTTCATCAAGGAATCAGAACTGGATGACCAGGGTAACTGCCCTGATCACGCCCGCCCGCCGGAAAAAATCAAAGAAAAAAATTGGTTTTTCAAGCTATCCGATTATGCCGACCTGCTAAAAACGAAAATAACCAGCGGGGAATTTCAAATAGAACCGCCTAGCCGGCGCCATGAAGTTCTCTCCTTTATTGAACAAGGCCTGGAAGATATTTCTATCTCCCGCCCTCATGTGGAATGGGCCATTCCGCTTCCCTGGGATACCAGCCAAACCATCTATGTCTGGCTGGACGAACTTTTTAACTATTGCTCGGCCATTGGCTATGGGTCAGACCAGGAGAAATTTAATACCTATTGGCCGGCTGATCTGCATCTGATAGGAAAAGATATCATCAAATTTCACTGCGTCATTTGGCCCGCCCTGCTCGAGGCGATAGGGGAGCCCTGGCCCAAAAAAATCTTTGCCCATGGCTTCTTTACTGTCGATGGCCAAAAGATCAGCAAGTCTCTAGGCAATGCCATCGACCCGCTCGATATAGCTAATGAATATGGCATTGATACTCTCCGCTATTTCATGCTTCGCGATATTCCCTTCGGCAGTGATGGCGATTTCTCTCATGCCAGGCTAAAAGCCCGCTATAACGCTGATCTCGCCAATGGTCTCGGCAACCTCGTCTCCCGCACCCTCAACATGATTGAGCAATATAGTATATCCCCCCTTACTAAGGGAGGGCTAAGGGGGGTTAAAGAGTTAGATTCGCAGCACCCAATCGATAATCTCCAATCCAAGATAGACACTCACATCCAAAATCTCGCTTTCGATAAAGCCCTGGCCGCCATCTGGAATATCATTAGCCAAGCCGACGAACTCATTGAAGAAACCAAACCCTGGGAATTAGTCAAAAGCGCCGGGAAAACACCTGGTGTTAACGCCAAAACACCAGGTGTTGATGAGGCGCGGGTCAAATTAGAACAAGTGCTCTCCCAGCTCTATCAATCACTCGTCGCCATTAATGAACACCTTGCCCCCTTCCTTCCCGACACCCACGCTAAGCTGACCGATCTCCTGGCCGCCCGCCCTATAAAAAAACCCGTCAATCCCTTGTTTGCCCGGAAAAAATAGTCAATAAACTTCCACGGGCTTACGCCCGTGGTATTAGCCTATTACAACAAGCAAGCTTGTTGTCCCGAATCCTCTTGCCCCTGCATTTGAATA
>QIFI01000099.1 GCA_003229735.1 Candidatus Anderseniibacteriota bacterium
CTCCCGCGCCCTCTTTTTAGGATACCTGGCCAGCGATAACTTGAGGCTGCGATGAGATATCACAAACAACTTCGGCTCAAACCCGATTTCATCAGTCAATTTTTTCACCAGTTCCGTCACCTCATCCGTATTGGGATTAACTGCTCCCAGCCTCACATCCCGGCCTTTTTTATAAAACAAGATGACGCCAATCTGCTTGGCCGTCTCTTTAGGCACCGCCTGGAGTGCCCCCCCATCAATGGGATAACCAAACAAATTTACATACGGCAGTCGAAAAGTTTCTGCCCGATGCTCCGCCATTCTTTCTTCCTGTTCCGCGTGTAAAGCTGACAGTTTAGTCGTCAATTCACTCCGCGCGTAAGCACTATTCCTTGCTACCATACCTTAAGTATACCAGCCCTATCTTAAATTAGTCACCGTCCTGCTGACCAATAAAGCTGATTTTCAATTCACCTAATATAGTGTTAAAAAAACCCTCTCCCCTCGAGGGGAGAGGGTTGGGTGAGGGGTGTTTTTGGCCCTATCAACCCTCCAGTTTTGTGCCTTTTGCCTTTTGCCTTTTTAACAACTCCCCCAAAATTTCAGATATTTTTTTATCGTCATGGACCACAATTGCCCGCGGCACTGCGTCCTCTTTTTGAGCCTTCGGCAATTCCTTATCCACTAAACCCTCTTCCCGCAATTCATAATTATGATCTCGATCAACAAACTTAACCCATTCCTGACCGGCTACTAATTCTACTTGAGCCGTCTCCCCGCCATTGGTCAATACCATATTCACCTCTCTACCCAGATATGATTCATAAACTCTGACAAAATCCTCCCCCGACCAGCCGCTCGTCTGTCGCGGTGTAGTTAACAGTGTCATCACTACCCATAATTTAGCCTCGCTCCTCGCCACCGCCTCCCCTAAAGCCGGCAAGGCCAGAGTAGGCAAAATAGTTCCGTAGGTATGCCCCGGCGCCACAATCACATGATCAGCTTCAATCAATGCCTCTATGGCCCTGGGATTAAGCGGCACCTCCCCCTCCACGAACTTCACCCGCACGTCTCCCGCCTGCCATTTAGGATCTGCCTGCAAGTTCACCTGATGTGAAATCAAATGCTGTCCCTCTCCCAATAAATTCTCCTGTCCCGCGAACTCAATCACCACCTGTTGCGTCAACGGGGTGATAGTTACCGGCACCACTCCCGCTTCTTTAGGCACCTGTAAAATACGCGCCATCATGGCAATTCCGGCATCTAAGTCACTGGTTTTTTCCAGCGAAGTCAAAAAAATGTTTCGCAGAGTGTGTCCCGCGAAATCACCCCGATCGTACCGATGCTCCAGCGCCTTCAGTAACTGCTCCCCTCTAATATCCCCATGAAATCCACTCAAAGCCATCAGACACTTGGTCAAATCTCCCATAGCCGAAACATTATATTGCTCCCTCAACCGCCCGGTCGACCCCCCATCATCAGCATTTAATACCAGCGCGTGCAAAGACTCTATCTCCCCATTCTTTAATAGCGGCACCATGGCCTTAAGCAATCGGGATGTCCCATTTCCCCCTCCTAATATCACCACTTTTGGCTTATTAGTCACTGTAAAGAAATAACTTGATTAGGTCTCGTTCCCTGGGTGCCAAGATACAACTTTTCCGACGCACCGCAGTGCTAGTGCCGGCGCCCGGCGGAATGCGAAAAATATGAGCTGTAGTATAACTACAGTTTATCCTGAGCGAAGTCGAAGGGTGAGTGTTTTTTAATTGAGGAAAAGTTGTAGATTGGTTTATCTTGAGCGAAGTCGAAAGGTGCATAGGGGGCAAGAGATGATTAAGTTATTTTTTTACAGTGACTATATTCTTTTGACATATGCTCAACTTTACATTATTAACATTAGATAGCAATTTTTGCACCTTCCCCAACCTAAAGCCAGGAGAGTCTCATGGCCACTAAACCCAACAAAGTAGTATTCCCCGGCGATATGTTCAGCCAGGATCAAATTGTTTACTTGGGACTCACTCCTGCTACGATTAATAAAACACCTCTTATACTACTCCGCTTCACTCGAATAGTTTACATCACCGGCCAGACATTTGATCATGCCAAACCGCCCGTACCAATCGGCACGTTCCAAACTGAACTCTATCACCCAGAAATTCACGTTGTAGTGCACTATTTAAGCAGCCCTCACCCAATCCCCGTTAACATCTTCGGTAAAACATTCATTATCAAAATCCGCAACCTCTTAGAACAATACATTACCATCGTCAAAGAAATCGAATCAGAAGACACCTAACCCTAAACCTCCCGCCATCGGGAGATTTTTTTATGAATGAGTCCTTGCTCCCATCACCAACAACGGCTCCCGATTTTCTCGCGCCATTATCATCAGCATCACCACCAACCCCAAACCTATACTGATCATCCTCCAGCCATCTCGCCCACCCGCTATCCGGCTAGAGCTCTCTGAACTAAGGCCCGTAACCGGAAAACTGGTCAGCCCGGCCACCATTCCCAACCGCACATCCTCCTGGAATCTAGGTAACACCCGATACCCACTGCTCGTCTCACTCACCACTCCGGTAATTGTCACCTTATTTCCCTTCTTCATTTTCGGCTTTTTAATCGAGGTAGTCGGCTTAATATATATCTTCACTTCCCCGCTCCCGTCATCAATATAAAAAGTTGATCCGCTGGTGGCAGTAACTTCCCCTTGCACCGTCACCAGCCACCCCTCTACCGCCTCGTCCACTTCCCCCGATTCAATCACATGCGGTTGAGGAGGCTCTCCATTTTTCACTTTCGAGATATCCGCCGCCCGCGCCAATTTAATCCTGGTTTCTCCCCTAGCTGAAGAAATCACTCCCATAATCTCCACCACGTCCCCCAGTTTTAACTCCGGATAATCGCCCTTCGAGAAATACACTTGCGCCCCCGATCCCGCCAGATATAGATAATTATTGCCGAACACTCCCGGAGGCACACTCACCACCCCCATTGTCTTTATTTCCACTCCTACTTCTTCGTCTCGAATATCCTTAAGTTCAATTTCCTTAATACTAGCCCCCAACACTTCTCCTTTTATATTTTCTTCACCGTCTTCTTCTTCCTCCTCCGCTTTTTCCCCGGGATCCACGATCACATTCTCTTCTCCTTCCGTCACTTGCGTACTCAACGCATAACCTCCACCCTCTCGATTATACGATTGCCCCTCAACCGCTGATTCATTATACACAAACGATGACACCGTCTCCCCCGCCGGATTCATCAACCTCACTTCATCTCCACCGTTATTTAGCGCCAGCCTCGTTTCCTTTCTGCTGAACGCCAATATTCCGCCCCCGGATATTTCTATCCCGTCATCAATTATATATGCCTTGCTCCCTCCTTCTTTGTCATCCAATTGCCACCCATTCAAATCCACCATCTCATTCCCGGTATTCTTTAGCTCAATAAATTCAGCGCTGGTATCCGACCCCACCGGATTCGGTAAAAACTCATTAATCACTACCTTATCTGAATAAACCGGCTCTTCAATTTTAATCTCCCACTCCGCCTCATCCTCCAGCTCCTCATCACTCACCGTCAGCACCACCTTAAAAGACCCCGACTTTTTATACTCATGGGCCACCTCAATGCCCCGCCCGCTATCTCCATCGCCAAACAACCACACGAAACCTAGTTCATCTCCATCCTCATCAATAGAATCGGCTCCGGAAAATGTTACCTCCTCACCCACCAAAGCCGTCGTCGCCCCGGTAATCACCGCCTCCGGCGCCGCGTTCACCGCCGGCTCACTATTCTCCGCCCCCGGTGTCCCATACCGTCCCCCTTCAAATCTCGTCGATGTATGCCAGGCCTCGGCCTGGCTTCCGTCCAGTTCCGCGTCCGTCCGCTCCATAGCCGCTCCGGTATCCGTATTCTCCCCCGCGTACCATCCTTCCGCCTCCAGGCTATTCGCCTGATCAACTATTTTCCCCTCACTATCAGTTAACGTCAGTCTCTCTCCGCTATTAATCAACGTCAAAGACACCACTAAATCCGCCGCCGCTTCTGTAGCCTCTTCCTTCTTCTCTATCAAATAGTAATCACCGGCCTCCATCACTTCCCCTTCTTCAAACTCCACAATTATCTTAGCCTCCTTGTCCAATTGCTGTCGCGTCAGCACCCAGCCATCCAGCATCACCTCTGCATCGCTCGCATTATACAATTCTATATATTCATCCCCATCCCACATCACCTCATTAATCACCACCGTCACCTCATCTGCCTCCACCGCCCCCGCCATTACCGGCTCAATTAAAATAGCAAAAACAGCCAACATCACGGCTGCTATCAGTCGCACGCCAACCACCACATAAGATTCTACAGCGCGCCTCTCCATAAATTGTTTGTTTGTGTTAAATTTTTATGTTTATACCTATAAACTACCACCAACTCCCGCCTGACCGGAAAAAGTTATCCACAGGCCAGATAAATACAATAATAACCACCCTGCCTCGGGGCGTTCTCCCTTCTCTCTACTCATAGGGAGAAGGGCTGGGGATGCGGGTTAAATCAGAAGACATCATACATACTGCCAAACTACTTTCTCATCATCCTCTCCCTCACCAAGATCGAAGTTCCTAACTTTATGAACGATTACTATACGAAATCAAATATTTTCCTCCCATAAACAACCCCCACACCGCCACCACCATAACCGCCGCCCACCCCATCGGCCCACCTGACATCAGCCATAAAATCACTGCTCCCTGCCCAGCCATCATCGCTTTCCCCGCTCCTCCCAAATCTTTAATTCGCCCGCCTCTATGGATAAACACCAAGCCTAACCCCACTATTACATCTTTAGTCAAAATAAAGAACGCGTAAATAGGCACCACCGCGTAAACCAGCAGCACCAGCAATCCGCCAAATATAATTATCCGATCCGTCATTTTATCAAACAGATAACCAAAATCACTAGTCTGACGCAAAGACCTGGCCAATACCCCATCTATGGCGTCCAGCCCCCAGGCCAAAATAAACGCCAGCACCGCCCACCAGATATTTCCCTGATCAACTAAATATATAAAACCAGCAAAGATTATCAGTCTAAAAGCAGTCAGCAAATTAGGCGTAGATAGCATATTCACTCTCACCTATCCAGTTTAACTCATTAAACAGCGCTATCTCTTATTGTTCCACTAACGAGGTCGCTATATATACCAAAAGAAAGCGTTCTCCCTTCTCCCTATTCACAGGGAGAAGGGCCGGGGATGAGGGTCATATAAATTAGGCGCCATCAAAAAAATTAAACCAATTTTCTCTGCCCATTTCCATCAATATGCTCCCGTCCCGCGTCCGTCACCACTCTGCCCCGCGGGGTTCTTTGAATAAGTCCGCACTGCAATAAATAAGGCTCCACCACTTCTTCTAAAGTCAACTCTTCCTCGCTCAACATCGCCGCCAAAGTGTTAAGTCCCACCGGCCCGCCATCAAAATGCTCCATCATCGCTTCCAGCACTCGCCTATCCACCACCTCCAGTCCCATCGAATCAACCTCCAGCAAATCCAGCGCCTCATCCACCACCCCCTTGCTCACTTCCTTATAATTGTGCACTTGAGCGAAATCCCTCACTCGCTTTAATAGCCGATTAGCCACCCGCGGCGTCCGCCGACACCGCCGGGAAATTTCAATCAGCGCCTCTGCCTCTGATTTCACTTTCAGCAACTCTCCTGATCTCTTCAATATCTTCGCCATCTCTTCCTCCTGATAAAAATCCAGCCGATACGTCATCCCAAATCTATCTCTCAAAGGCGACCCCAGCATCCCCGCCCTGGTCGTCGCCCCCACCAAAGTAAACGGGGGCAAATCCAGACGCAATGTTCTGGCTCCCGGCCCCTGCCCCACCACCAAATCCAAAGCGAAATCCTCCATAGCCGGATACAGCACCTCTTCAATTGACCTCTGCAATCTATGAATCTCATCCACGAACAGCACGTCTCCCGCCTGTAAATTAGTCAGTATTCCCGCCAGGTCTGCTATTTTAGTTATGGCCGGCCCCGCCGTCACCCGAATATTACTGCCCATCTCTTTAGCCACAATATGCGCCAGACTGGTTTTCCCTAATCCCGGCGGCCCGGCTAACAGCAGATGCTCCAGCGCGTCGCCCCGTTCCTTGGCCGCCTGCAAAAAAATCTTCAATGACTTTTTCAATTGCTCCTGCCCCACAAACTCCTCCAAATTCGTGGGGCGCAGGGCCGTATCAAAAGTCACGTCCTCCTCCCGCGCCTCTGCTGACACCACCGACACATTTGATTCTTCAATCGGCATTACTTAAGTATATCAACCGAACATCAATAGTACATCCCCCCCCCTCTACACGCATATCCTAATACAAAAAGCTATCTCATAAATTTATCCGTTTAAGCAAAACTAAGATTTGACGCAACAAAATGATATGCAAAGATTAATAATATGTTCATAGTTTTTTCTCTATTGGGAATCGCGTCGTTTTTAGGTAGTGGAATCTTATTCAGACATATACGAATCACTACTTTTCTTGGCATAACAATAACCTTGGCTCAGCTACAATGGATGATTTTGTCTTTATTTAGTCGCACTGCCCTAGTTGGCATAAATAAGGATATTGTTTTTGCTGCCGGATCAGTATTATTTGTTTCGTGGTGGTTGTTACTAATAAGAAGTTTTCGTTTTCCAACACCAGGTGTTGGAATTGGCCCCATACGGCTTCTAGTGCCATTAATCTAAAGAAGTTTTCGTTTTCCAACACCAGGTGTTGGAATTGGCCCCATACGGCTTCTGATGCCATTAATCT
>QIFI01000008.1 GCA_003229735.1 Candidatus Anderseniibacteriota bacterium
GGGCGGATAGATTGACCAGGGCCGAGATTAAATTATTGCATAGGTCGATCAGGCGGATTATCAAGCAGGCAGTGTTGAAGCGGGGGACAACCTTTAGCCATTTTCGGGATGGTTGGGGAAAAGAGGGGAATTATGTGAAGTTGCTGAAGGTGTATGGTCGAGCGGGACAGAAATGTAAGAAATGCCGGCGGGCGATAATAAAGAAGGTGAAGGTTAATGGGCGGGGAACCAGTTACTGTCCAAGCTGTCAAACATGATAGGGTAAAGGATATGGCAGATAATAAATTGAGATGGCCGATGGATAATTACGTCCAATATGGCAGGGGGTGGAATTTTGGCGATCGGGTGCGGAGAAAGTGGCGGTTATGGGGGCGGCATTTGGGGGAGGATGTGCTGGCTGATTCAGGGGTGGAAGTGAAGGCTGTGGGAGAAGGAGAAGTGGTGTGGGCAGAAATGAAATTGGGGAGCGAAAAAATAAGGAATTGGGGAGGGGTGGTCGTGCTGAAGCACGACAAATCTCAAAATCCAGATACGCACAAGTTTCAAATAAAACACAAAACACAAAACACAAAATCCCAAACCTTCTATTCTATTTATGGGCATTTGACAGGCTTGAGAGTTAAAAAAGGGGAAAAGGTGGATGCGGGGCAAGTGTTGGGGGTGATCGCGGCCGGGAATACGCCGGAAAATGGGTGGTGGCGGAAGCCGCATTTGCATTGGGGAGTGTATACCGGGCCCTGGCAGGATAAAGTTTTGCCGGGGTACTGGCGGGTGGAGAGATGGTGGAAAACCAGGCTGAAATGGTGGCGCGATCCGGCGAAATTTGTGAAAGAATTTAATAGTGTTGCTGATGAAGCAGGGATAAGCCAAGCTTAAGTCACTGTAAAGAAAATAACTTATTTAAAAAATGTCCCGGGAAACTGAAATAATAAAGGAAAGGCTGGATTTAGCGGAGGTGGTGGGGGAGTATGTTAAATTACAGCAGACGGGACGGCATTTTAAGGCTAACTGTCCATTTCATCAAGAAAAGACTCCGTCTTTTATAGTCAGTCCGGATAAGGGGATGTGGTACTGTTTTGGGTGTTCGGAGGGAGGAGATTTGTTTTCGTTTATGGAGAAAATTGAGAATATTGACTTTGCATCGGCTTTGAAACTGCTGGCCGAGCGGGCGGGGGTGGAATTGAAGCAGTCATCTCCAGAAGCGACCGATCGGCGGCAGAGAATGTTTGATTTACTGGAACTGACGGCCAGGTTTTATCACGAGATATTATTAAATCAGCCGGCCGGCAAGAAGGCGATGGAGTATTTGGAAAAACGGGGGATGAAAAGGAAGACGATGGAGCAATTTGGAATCGGATACGCGCCGGCGGCTTGGGATACACTGCAGAATTTTTTGCGGTCGAAGGGGTATGGTCCAAAGGAGACGCAGGCGGCGGGGATGGTGGGAGTGAGTAAGAATGGCAAGGCATATGATCGGTTTCGGGGGCGGATTGTGTGGCCGATTCATGATACTCAAGGGAGAGTGGTGGCGTTTGGCGGGAGAATAACGCCCTGGCATGAGACGGGAGAGGAAGGTAAGTATGTGAATTCTCCGGAGACGGAGTTATATGAAAAAAGACGGGTAGTATATAATCTGCATCGGGCTAAGAAATCTTTGCGGGGCGGACAGGCGTGTTTAGTGGTGGAAGGATATATGGATGTGGTGATGTTGGCGCAGGCGGGGATAGAAAATGTGGTGGCGTCTTCGGGGACAGCGTTTACGGATGAAGCTATTAGGCAGTTGTCGAGATTTACCGGGCGGCTGCATTTTGCTTTTGACGCGGATAACGCGGGAGCGAAGGCGGCTCTGCTGGCGACGGAGCGGGCTTTGGCGGCCGGGATGAGGGTGGCGACGGTAGTTTTGCCCAGCGGCAAAGACCCGGCGGATTTGGTGGTAGATGAGCCGGATAAGGTAGAGGAGATGATGAATAAGCCGCGGACGTTGGTGTCGGTCCTGCTTAGGCAGATGAAATCGAGTCAGGATAGCGGGGAAAAAGAGGCTAGATTAGATGAGGTAATTCCGCTGGTGGCCACGGTGGCTAATCCGGTGGTGCAGGGGGAAATGGTGCAGGAGATTGCCAGCACCTTGCGGGTACCGGAAGAAAAGGTGATGGGGATGCTGGTTAATCAGGGCATGACACTTAAAGTTCAGGATGTCAATGAGGAAAAAGATGGAGCGGAAAAGAAGCAGAGAGAGGAGGCTAAGGCGGAACAGCAGGCTTTAGGTTTGATTATTGCTTTTCCCGAGGTGCGGGCAGATATGATGAAAGGATTAAAAAAGAAATATATACTTGATGAAAGCCGGCGGGCGTTGTATAACGTACTGCATGGGTTGGCCAAGTCGGAAAAAGGCTGGGCCGGTCTATCCCCAGAGGCCTTAGTGGAAAAGATGCCGGATGAGCTGGCGGCTCAAGCGGAGGGGCTGCGTAGATGGAGTGAAGAATATGTATCCTGGTCATCAATTACTCCGTCAAGTGAAGGGGCGCGCCTGGTGCGTAATTTACAGCGGAGGCAATTTGAGGCAGAGATACAGCGTTTACAGGGAGAATTGATGCAGGAGGGAGATGATAATAAAAAGAAGATATTGGATCAGATCAGGCAAAAATTGGAACAGAGGCCCCAGGTTGACTGATAATTTGCGCCTGTTATAAAAGTATTTTTTTGTTACTATATACGAAACTATTCATGTCAAGAGGTAAAAAAAGGCCAATTAAGAGAAAGCCAGCGGCCAGGAGCCGCCAGGTTTCTGGTGGGCGAAAACGAGCGGTTAAGAAGACAACGAGCGGGAAGACCAGCAGGGCCAGGAAGAGATCAGCTGGCAAGAAAGTATCGAGGGGGCCGGCTAAAAAGAAGCGGACCGCGCGAAAGACGGTTAAATCAAATTCAGGGAGAAAGACGGCCAAGGGGCGGGCGGCAAAGAATAAAAGGAGAAAGGTCACCAGGCGCCGGGTGAGCAAGATATCGCCGGAGGAAGTTTTGAAGCAGGAGGCGGTGTTGGCGCTATTGGCAAAAGGAGGGCAGACCGGGTTCGTGACAGAGCAGGAATTGTTATACGCTCTGCCGGAGGTGGAGGAAAATATTGAGGGGCTGGAGGCTTTGTATTCGGAATTAGAAGATAAGGGGATTCGAATTGAGGAGCCGCAGGACAGTTTGATTGATTATGCTTTGCCGGATGTTTTGCCGACTAAAGTGAAGCAGGAATCGCGGGAGAAGGAGGGGGGATTCACGGATAATCTGATTGATGTGAGTAATATCTCCAGTGATTCGGTGCAGATGTATTTGCGGGAAATTGGCAAAGTACCTTTATTGAAGGCGGAAGAAGAGGTGGAATTGGCCAAGCGAATAGAGCAGGGAGATGCCGAGGCGCGGAAGAGATTAGCGGAGGCTAATTTGCGCTTGGTGGTGTCGATTGCCAAGAAGTATACGGGGCGGAAGAATTTGTCGCTGTTGGATTTGATTCAGGAAGGTAATATGGGTCTGTTCCGAGCGGTGGAGAAATTTGATTACCGGCGGGGGTATAAGTTTTCGACGTACGGGACGTGGTGGATAAGGCAAGCGATTACCCGGGCTTTGGCCGATCAGTCGCGGACGATTAGGATTCCGGTGCATATGGTGGAGACGATAAATAAGTTTTCACAGGTGCAGAGGCGATTGCTTCAGGATCTGGGGCGGGATCCATTGCCGGAAGAAATCGCAGCCGAGATGGAATTGCCGGTGGATAAAGTGCGGCATATTATGAGGATTTCCCAGGAGACGGTTTCAATTGACGCGTCGGTGGGGGATGACGAAGAAGATTCGGCGCTGAAGAATTTTATTGAAGACGAGGAGGCAATTACGCCCCAGCAGGCGGCGGGGCGAGAGATTTTGCAGGAGCACGTGATGGAGATTTTGTCAGATTTGACACCGCGGGAGCAAAAGATATTGGAGATGAGATTTGGATTGATTGACGGGATGAACCATACGCTGGAAGAGGTGGGGCGGGAGTTTGACGTGACCAGAGAGAGAATCAGACAGATTGAAGCCAAGGCGCTGGAGAAGATACGGGATCATCACAAAGTTAAAAAATTGAGGGACTACTAGATATGAATTTCAAATTTCAATTTATAAATTTCAAATTAACTTTTGCGCGGATGAGAATTTGGGTATGATGATGAGCTATGAAGTCTACATATGGATTGATTATAATTTTGGCTTTGGTGGTGGCAGGCGGCGGGGTGTATTTGATGCGTCCGGAATTAGAGATGGAGGGATTGCCGGAGGAGAAATTAACGGTGGATAATACCGAGGAAGAAAAACCGGAAGAAAGCACTGTGCCGTGGCCGCCGCCACCGGTGGGAAGTGATGTTCAGCCGATCAATGAAGTGGTGAGGATTACCATGAAAACATCACTGGGGGATATTGATATAGCTTTGGATGGGACCAGGGCGCCGTTGACGGTGGGGAATTTCGCGGCTTTAGCCAAGAAGGATTTTTATGACGGGACGGCGTTTCATCGGGTGATTCCGGATTTTATGATTCAGGGGGGAGATCCATTAGCTAAAGATCAGGCTAATCGGGCGATGCAGGGGACGGGCGGTCCGGGATATACTTTTAAGGATGAAATCAATGCCAATAGTTATGGGTTGGATAAAATAAAAGTGGCGCAAGTATTGCCGCCGCAGGCATTACAACAATTACCGGAAGAATTATTAAATGCCACAATGAAAGAGTATTATCAGGCGCAGGGATATGAATATACGGAAGATGTGGAGTCACTGCCGATGAGGCGGGGAACTGTGGCGATGGCGAATTCAGGACCCAATACTAATGGCAGCCAGTTTTTTATTATTGTGGCGGAGGAGGTGCCGCAATTATTGGGTAAACATACGCCGTTTGGAGTGGTGGAGAAAGGTATGGATGTGGTGGATAAAATTGTGGCGGTGGAGAGGGATGCTAAAGATAATCCGCTGGAGCCGGTGGTGATTGAGGATATTGTGGTGTATGGAGAGGGCCTGCTTAGGGGGCTGGAGGTGGAGGAATAATTAGCTTGGAAAACTTCTAAAAATCCCTCTCCCTTTGAGGGGAGAGGGCTGGGTGAGGGGTGTTTTGGCCCTATCGAGATTCTCATCTCCGCCTTCTTCCTGTTAAGGGAGGAGGAATTAATCGGGTTTTTCAACGCTCTTTTAGCTTTTAACTTAGTTTTTTATATAGCGAGCCGGTGAAAATAAGGATAACGACGCCGATGGTCAGGAGAATTATGGGGTTGTTGGATAGGAAGTTGATTTCGTCAATAAGGCCTTCGAAGCCGTACAGGGTAGCCACCAGACCGAAGGTGGTGAGCAGAGTGAATAATAATGGGTAACGGGCCAGGGCGGCACGTTGCTGTTTAATCCGGCGGCCGATTGGCCCGCTAACTTTTTTTCGGGGCATGTGGGTATGATAGCATGTTGAGGGGCCGCTTACTGGTTGAAAAGGGGTCTCCCTTCTCCCTATTATAGGGAGAAGGCGGGGATGAGGGTAAAAAGTGATTTCTAATAATGAGAGTTTGCGCGGCCAGCTCTTGCAATATTAGCGGTTTTTAGCCACAATTTACGTGTCCCTTGAGGGGATTGTTCATTAGATGGTCGGTTACTAGTTACAAGTTACTGATTACTAGTTACTGATCAATATTCGCGGGTAGCTCAATGGCAGAGCAAGTGGCTGTGTGGAAGGCTTTTGTTTGGTATACTGATTGATGTATGCCAGAGAAGAGAACTTATGCCGATCGTGCTGAATATATGAAGAAAGCTGTGGCTAAAAGACGCAGGAAGATTAAGGCTATGGCAGTTCAGTATAAAGGTGGTATGTGCATGATATGTGGATACAGTAGGTGTGTAGCTGCTTTAGACTTTCACCATATTGATGAGTCGAAGAAAAAGTTTGGATTGGGACTGAGTGGATTGACTCGTTCATGGGATAGAGTGAAGGTAGAAGCTGATAAATGCATACTTATTTGTGCCAATTGTCATAGAGAAGTACATGCTGGTATAACGCAGCTTCCACGAGAAATCGTGGTCGAATAACTGGGTGAATTCGGGGAAGCCTTAACTGGTAATCCCGAGCCAAGTCGGAAAGGGTTTAAGTTTTCCGGAAGGTGTAGAGACTAGTAGGTGAGTCCCAACAATAATCCTACATAAGCGCCCAGTCGCCTAACGTCAATAATATTGGCGTGGCGAATGAGATAGTCCATGCCATTATGAAAATAATGGGTTACATGTAACCACTAGGTTGTCGGTTCGAATCCGACCCCGCGAGCTTATGAAAATTGTTCTGGTCAACCGGCCTCTATGAGCTTTTTACAGTTTATTAGTTTTATTGCCGATGTAATCGCTATTTTAGGTATCCCTTATGTTGGTTACAGGATGTCTATAAATAGCAAACAAAAAAACAGAGGTCCCGTTCAGAATATTGCCAATGTTGAAAACCTAAATGTCAATGACAGCTTTAAACAGAAATAGTATGTCAGAGGAAAAGCAAAAAAATAGTTTTGCTATTAGGGAAGGAACAGTATCTTTTTGGACTCGCTCCAACCAGGTTGATTTTTCTAATGAGAGTTATGTTCCTTTAGTCACATATAATTCGAGTGAAGGATCAATCTTCATCCTCAAGGATAGTGATCGAAAA
>QIFI01000024.1 GCA_003229735.1 Candidatus Anderseniibacteriota bacterium
AAGAAGGAGAGCTGAAGATTACGGTGGTGGCTACGGGTTTTGATAAGCCGGAAGCAGTGCGGGCGCCCAGGCAGGCGTATAGCGGATCGGTGCAGTTTTCGCCGCAGATGGGCGGACCGGGAGCAGGCGTTGAAGAGGCGGTTTCGGCGCAGAGCGCGGGTGCGCAGACGCAGTCAGTGGTGTATGGACAGAGCCGGCCGATGGCTCAAAGCGCGGCGGCCGGGCCGCCAAGTGAGGTTGATGAAGATTTGGAAGTACCGACATTTATTAGGCGAAAGATGAAAGAGCAGAGAGAATCCAGGGGCCGAGGGGAGTAGTTAAACCGCAAATAGTTTTATAGGGAGAGCGATCCGATGGCGAGAGTCATCGGATCGGATGTTTAGAAGGGTAAAAGTTAAAGAGCGATCCTAATACCCAAATTACATCCGAATGACCCGAATACTGCTATTGATGACCACTGGATGAAATGACCAATTCCCAATTCCCAATGACCACTCAAATCCCAAACACCAATGACCACTTAAGAAATCTATTCCATTCAAAGAAATCTCAATATCTCAATCGGGAATTTCCGTAACCTAAATAAATGGTGGCTGACCCCAGTAACCCCAATAACCAAGACCCTGCGGTGGTTTATTTCACCCATAAAAAATTGACAAGATTATATATATAGTGTATTATAGGGGCGTTCTTTACATCTCTAGTTTAAACCAAAAGTGACGGTTTAAGCTCCTGTTGCTCCGGGTAGGAGCAAATCTTTCAGGCAGGCAGCCTGGAAAGGACAGTACGATGAAATACGGCACCATCAATCTCGGTCAGATCGAAGCCGCCATCAACAAGCTCGGCGGGCAGGAAAACTTCGAGCGTTTGCTCACCTGCAACTCTGTCAACGTCACCTTCAGTGACGACAAGGCGGAAATCGTGGAGTATGATCCGATCACTTCCATTTGGAAGACGATAACGATCGGCGGCATCGCCAAAGACCAGTTCGGCCGCACTCTCAAGGAGCGTGGTGTGAACGTCAGCTACTGGTCGGCTGACATGATGAAGCAGGATGCTTTCACAGTGGCCCAAGAGGAAGAGCAGATCGATCTAGTCAACGTGTCCGTGGCTGAACTCGGTTTTGACAAAGCCACCCGCTACGACGCCATATGTGCCCGCGCCAAGGAACGTGGTCTCGATAAGTGTCCGTCGGAAGTCGGCCCGCAGCTTCGTCTTCAGTATCTTGACCAGCCGTTCGGTGAGTGGTTGCGCGTGGCGATGGAAGCCATCCGCGACTCTGACGGCGATCTGCATGTTTTCTTCGTGGGGCACGATGACGATGGTCTGTGGCTCGACGGCGACTATGGCGGGTCTGACAGTCTCTGGAGTCCTGACAGCCGTTTCGTCTTCCGTGCCCGCAAGCAGCCCTCGGACACTTAGCCTCCTTACACTTGCTTGGTCATTTATCTTTTTAGTCCCTTCGAGCCCTTCGCGTTTCGCGCATCGGGCTTTTTTCTTTTATTGGTTTACCAGGCGTTACAGTGTAAGTATGCGGATATTTTTACTGGTTTTATTGGCGGCCTGGGTGGCGGGGATTAGTTTGGGGGTGTGGGGAGTGGAATGGATGGTGATATTAATAGTGGCGGCGGCGATGGCTCTCTGGATTTGGAAAATGCAGTTTGATTATCAGTTGGTGATGGCGGGTGTGATGCTGGTGTTGATGGGGTTTGTTTATGGAAGTTGGTCTAATGGCGAAATAATGGGGAGAGAATGTAGTTATAGGGCGGCGACATCCTGGATGATGATCGAAAATCCGAATATCAAAGAAGATCGGCAGCAATTTATAGGGGAGGGCGGTGATTGCGCCGTATACGTGACGGCGGCTCGATATTATGAGCTGAATCGGGGTGATGAGATTATATTACGGGGCGGAAAATATCAGAATTTAGATGAAGTGGCGGAGTATTCATCGGGGTTTGCTGATTATTTGAGAAAGAAGGGAGTGATAGGGACGGTGAGATGGCCGGAGGTCGAGATTATAAATGATAAGAGGAGCCGGCTGGCTGAATGGAGGAGGGGATTGGCTGATAGAGTGGAAAAATTATGGCCGGAGCCGGATGCCAGTATCATTCAGGCGATGGTGATGGCAGAGAAAGGGACAATTCCGGACGGTATAACGCGGCAATTTAGGGCGGCGGGGGTGAGCCATGTGCTGGCTATATCCGGATTGCATATATCTTTATTGGTGGGGGTGCTGGCGGGATTGCTGTATTTATTGCCGGTGACCCCCTGGCCACGAACAGTGTTCTTGCTGGTACTGCTGTGGCTATATGTGTTGTTCATTGGGGTGCAGGCATCAGCTTTGAGAGCGGCTACTTTCTGGACCATCTATATCCTGGCCTTAAGATTCAAGATGCTGGTTAGTTTACCGACAGTGGTGATGTTGACGGTATCGATATTGATGACGATACGGCCGGAATTGGCGGGGCAGGTGGGGTGGCAATTGTCGATCAGCGCGGTGGCGGGAATATTCGGGGCATTGTTTGTCACGGGTAGAATTGGACATGAATTGAATGGGTTTGGGCAGTGGCTCAAGTCTTTAATTGTGGTGTCATTGGGAGCGGCTTTGGCCACGGCGCCATTAGCGGCCTATCACTTTGGAAATGTGTCGTTGATAGGAGTGGCAGCAAATATATTGGTGGTGCCGGTGGTGCCGATGGTGCTGATTTTGTCGATAATATCTTTGGTACTGTCGGTGTTTATGATGCCTCTGGCATTGATGATGGCTTGGACAGTTCACGTGTTTATGGGATGGATGATCTTGGTTACCGGGTGGTTGACTATTATTCCTGGAGTTTATTTTGAAGAGGTGAAATTTCCATTGTGGGGAGTGGGAGTGTATTATGGGGGGCTGATTTTGGGGATGATGGCGATCGTGAAATGGCAAAAGCGGAATTGGCGGGAGATTTGGGGGTGAGCAAAATACCAACTTTACACACCAGGTGTGTAAAGGTCTGGTGAGTAAAGTAATGTTTGCTCTATCTCATATTCGCATATTGGTTGACGGAGGGGTTGGGATGTGGTAACTAGAGGGGACCTTGCGTAACGTGGGGTGGTGAGAAGGCGAGGTGCAACATGTCGTGGAAGCGACGAAAGAAATTTTGCCTTCTTATTTGTTCGTTTCATGTCCTTAGGGGACGCATAATAAAGGAGCTGGCAATGGCTAAGATTAACGAGAAGCGGTTTATCGGTATTGTTCATCGGCGGAAAAAGACAGCGGAGGGAGAAGCCAGGCCTACTATGGTTTGCATCAGATATCGAGAAAATACGGCTATTTATGAGCTTAAGAGCGAAACAAACGAGCTGGACTTTCTACTCGGGCGGCTGGCGATTAAGTGGCAGAAAGTTGATGGGAGCCAGGGCGTGGTGTGGCAAAGTGAAAAAAATCCGGAGGGAGTGCTGCCGCATCAGTGTAAAACGCGAAGGGTAAAAAAAGAAGATGACTTGACCGGTATTCACGAGTCGCTGGTGTTGGATACGGCTGTGGGTAAACAAATTGTGACTCAGGTGCCGATTGAATTTGAGGGATTGTCGGAGGGCGATGTGGCAGGGATGATTCTGGGAGGATCGGGTGATCGTTTCGCGGCCGGATTGTCCCGTCGAGGTGAAACGGTGGGCGCGACAGTGTGGAGGATTCCGCCTTTTATGTTTAAGGATAAACGCTCTGGCAATGATAAAAGCCAAGACCATGAGCTGTTGGCGGAACTGATAGAGCGGCAACGGATCCTATTTTATCTGGTCAGATTGAGAGATCGTGATGGCATTCGGATTAAAGAGACTTTTTCGTTAAGGATGAGGGCGATGAAGGATCGGATTGGCTGTGGACAACGAATAGGCCAGAGTTTCGTAGGCCGGATATTTCTGACCGAGGAAGGTTGTTATCCGGAAGGAATTCTGGAGGTGATGGCGGAAGAGGAGATTGCTAGTGATCCGGTTTACATGTCTTTACAGAGTGAGGAGAAGAGACGGAACGCGACGCTTAAAAAGGCAGTTCATTTATCTCCGGTGTGGGATCTTTTTGATGACATTGAGGGGGTTGGTGAGCGTCTGGCGGCAGGTTTAATTTCGGCGATAGCGGATATCAGGCGGTTTTGGGTGGAGCCGGATGAAGAAGTGATTCAGCGCAGCCGGGAACGCGGTCAGTCTTTAGAGAAGGAGGCGGGAGTCGCGGAGGTGCTGCTCGAGGAGGAAGTAGGTGATAAATCCCGCTATGAGCAACTATTACTGGCTGAAGCCAGATTGAGAGAACGTGGTTTGTTGGACCGGGCCAGGTTGACGCGGGAGGCAATTGAATGTCATAAGGAACGGGCGCGGACGCGGCGTAAAGCCAGGAATAAAGGAATGTCCAAGTTAAAGGCATTTTGTGGAGTCCATGTTCGTTTTGGCGGTAAGTGGGGAGATATGCCGAAGAATAGACAGTTTCCCCGTCGTCGTCGCGGTGAGGTGTTTAACGTTACCCAGATGGCGCGGCAGTCGCTTTATTTGCTGGGCGATCAGTTTAACTACCGGCCTGATTCCAGGTGGGGGCAGGTGTTGCTTACTTACAAGGATAGATTCAGGCAAAAGTATCCGGAGGTGGTGGAGGAGAACGGCAGGAAACAATATACGGATAAACATATTCACAAGATGGCGCTGTGGCGGACATTAACCAAGTTTACCGAATGGTTATTTAAGGAATGGACCAGGATAGAGCTGGAGCAGTTGCGGGCGGAAGAGGGAGAATAATGCCGCGGGGTAGCTTTGGTGATGTTGGCGCGCGAGCAGGTTGTTGTTCTTACTAGAACGTGCGGCGAAGTGCGCGCTTGGGCGGGACGAACAGGAGCATGTGCTAATTGTACGACTGTAGGTTAGTCCCGCCCCCTTTTTTTTCTTGGAGCGATTTGAGAGGCGCACGAGAGTCAGAGTGTTCTTACAAGAACGAGAGGATAAGTGTGCGTCTGGGCGGGACGAGGCGAAAAATGTGTTATTAGTACGATGACCTATTTGTCCCGCCCCTTTTCTCGGAGCATTTCATAATTGGAATGTTGCGACGAAGAGAGTTTTTTGGAATATGTGGTGCACGTATGGAGGTGTGTTCTTGATATGAACGAACATTCCGTTGTGCGCCTAGGGCGGGACGTGACTTATGATGTGCTATTAGCACGTATATTGGGGTGTCCCGCCCTTTTTCTCCTTTTCTCAGAGTGATTTGAGAGGCGTACGAGAGTTGCAGTGTTTTTATACGAACGAAAACGCAATTGTGCGCCTCGGGCGGGACGATTGATCGATGTGTGCGATTAGCACGAGAAAAAGATTGTTCCGCCCCTTTTCTTTTTGTACGGCAAGAAATTTTGCAGTGGCGTTTAAGTTATACTGTTTGCATGAATCGGGCAGTTTTTTTATTGGTGATATTGGGTTTGTTTGTTTTTGGTTCAGGAGTTAGAGCGGAGCAGAAGGTGGTTTTTCTGGACGTGGGGCAGGGGGACGCGATATTGCTGCAGGATGGGTCCAGGCAGGTGTTGATTGACGGGGGGCCGGGGATGAAGGTGGATTATAGTTTTGGATTGTGGCATAGTTGGCTTAGCCACCATCCAAAAAAAAACTTAACCATCTCTCGCCCCCTATGCACCAATCTACAACTTTTTCTCAATCAAGAAACACTCACCCTTCGACTTCGCTCAGGATAAACTGTAGTTATACTACAGCTCATATTTCTCTCATTCGGAAAAGCCGCATCTTGGTACCTAGTGAACGAGATATGGCCAAGTTATTTTTGGATGGTGTCTTATGAAGTCATTAGAGGAGACAAAGGAGCAGATTGGGGAAATTATGCGGCGGCATGGGGCGGTGCTGGGGTATGTGTTTGGTTCATATGCCCGGGGCAAGATGACACCGTTGTCGGATGTGGATGTGGCGGTGGTGTTTGGAGAGGAAGTACCAAAAGATAAGCGGTTTGATATCAGGTTAAAAATTGCTCATGAAATAGGCAAATTGTTAGGAATTGAGCGGGTGGATGTGGTTGATCTGAAAGATATTACCAGTCCGTTGTTGAAGCATCGGGCGACTTTACGCGGAGAGCCGGTGCTGGTAAACGATGAAGTCGCGCGTTTGAGAATGGAGCATGGGATACTCCAGGAATATGAGGATACCAGGTATTTGCGTGATATAAATGCTTATTTTTTACGTCGTCGGTTCGCGACTGGAACTGACAGCTAGACTATTATGACTCAATTAGATGTAGAATCAGTGCAGGCGAAACTAGAGAAACTGGCGGCAGCGATTGACGTGCTGGATGAAATTAAAGGGATGGAAAAGGAGCTTTTTTTACGTGATGTGATGGCTAATGGAGCGGCAATGTTTAATCTGGTAATCGGCATCGAGTTGATTGTGGATATTGGCAACCATATTTTAAACGCGGCTTTTAATAAACCACTTCAAGCATATAAGGAAGTATTGAAGGAGTTAGGTAAACGAGAGGTGGTGCCGACAGAGTTCGCGGAGAAAAATATAAAGATGGCTGATTTTCGTAATCAGCTGATTCATGCTTATCCTGATGTT
>QIFI01000062.1 GCA_003229735.1 Candidatus Anderseniibacteriota bacterium
CGGGCATATGATAGGGAGAGGGTTAGGGAGAGGGTAAAAATAATATGCTTATAACATCCGCGTAACCCTCATCCCCCGCCCTTCTCCCTATTCATAGGGAGAAGGGAGAGCGCCCTTAACCAGTGGGCGATTACCATTTTTATATTTTACATCGCCCCAGGCAAATGCTATAACCATATGATCTCGAAATTCTGATTGTACTTTTCACAGGAGAATAACCGGCATGTACCGTCAAACCATTGCCCTGCCCGGCTCGCGTGACTTCGATATCACCCCCATCCTCCCCATTATAAATTCCCCGCCTTTTCAAAGGCTCCATCACATCAGACAGCTGGGTATCAATTATCTGATATTTCCCGGAGCCCAGCACAGCCGCTATGAACATTCTCTGGGAACCTACCTGCTCACCAAAGAACGCACTGACAAATGGCTGGAGGAGGAAAATATTATTAGTCCCGACCAGGCTATTAATCTAAACCTCTATGGCCTCCTTCACGACATCGGACACGCCCCTTATTCACATGATGTCGAGAACTTATGCCAAGGCAGCCACCACGATCATGGCCTGACTATTATCCGCCAGCTCTCGCGAGAAATAACCGCCTGCGGAGGAGATCCCGAGCTTATCAAACTTTTTATCCAACACCAGCACCCCCTGGCCTGCTGTGTCAACCACCAGTGGCTCGGTACTGACAAGATCGATTATTTGCTCCGGGACTCCCGCCATACTAGTGAAAGCATCGGCTTCAGAACCGGCGACCTGCTCAACCATGTAATGTTTCGTAATCAGGCTCTGGCCATAGACAGCCGCTTCATCTCTGAAGTAATGACTTTTCTCACCAGCTACATGACCATGTATGATCGCGTATACTTACGCAAAGCCTGCCTGGGTGCCACGCATTTTCTCCGCAAGCTGGTCAGCACTGCCATGAAATACGGCCGCGCCTTGACCCCGCGAACCCTGCCCATCATGATCGACTCCCAACTGGAAATGGCTCTATTGAATTCAACTGCTCCCAATGTTAGCCATCTTTCTCAAGGACTTTTGTTCCAGCGCCGCTGGCCCAAAGTGGCTGTTATGCTGGTTCCGGCCGGCACCACCGTTTGCGACCGCCTATCAAACAAAAACATAGCCATCTATGAAATCCCTCTCGACCAGATTCTCAAGTTCAATCAGTTTCAAAAACTCGATAGCACAAACCGTTTAGAAAAATCAATTGCTGATTTGGCCCACCTGAACCCCATGAAAGTCCTGGTCATCCCCAACGTGGATTCTCATCGTTTTGTGCCCCGGGATATCCCCGTCTACAACGGAGATGCATATATCGACACCCTCCTAAACTTGCGGCCCAAATTCAAAGCCTCCCTGGAAGAAATCGCCCACGCTCGAATATGCGTTCGCGTCTGCGTTATGCCCGAGCACCGCCAGGCAATTTCCAGCCCCCAAACCGCGCCCCGCGTCCGCGACTTGCTTCTGGAAGCCATAAAATAACCCTAGCCAAACCCGACCGCCTCCCCGGCGGTTTTTTTAACTCTAGACCATGTTGATAAACAAGCTCCTGATTTAATAATTCTAATGCTACACTAAAATACATGATTCTTAACAATTTTTATAAATAATATGATAATAAATTCCATGACCTTAGCTAAAAAAGCCTCCGCGGCCGCCGGTCTTGTCCTGGGCACAGCCGCCTTACTCATAATGGCGGGATCAGCCAACGCCGGCGATTCCTTAGATCGAATTAACCTGCACAGCGTCGATCACCAAACCCAAATCTCATACAGCCGCATGAGATATAACCGGCGCACCGGCAATCTGCACGTCACCACCACCGTAACCAACACTTCCATCTCGCCCTTATCCGAACGCCTGGTCTATGTCGTCAATAGCATCACCAGCCCGAATGTCAGCGTTCAGAATGCTGACGGCCAAGTTACTCCCGATAATGCTCCTTATTTAGACCTAAACATCCCCCTGCTGAATCCCGGCCAGAGCACCTCCTTCGAACTTATTTTTAATGCCCCGACCAGAGAACGATTCAACCTGGACGCCTCCATATACCAGGTAACCGAAGGCCCCTTCGTCCGAGTATAAGACGCCATCCCAAAAAAACTTGAACATAGCCCCGCTTCTCCCAGGCTTCGACGGGGCACCAAAAAAGAGCCATCGAGGCTCTTTTTTTTGGTGGACATGCTACTGATAATTTAGAACCACTAATTAGAAGTATTAATCGGCACTACGAGCTACTTATGGTTCAAATAGGGTGATTATTATATGTCCAGCTTATTGTTGAAGTTCGCATTAGTTATAACTCACTCTTTATTTGATCCCATGTTATACCAGTTTCTTTTCTTATCGCCTTAACGACATAATAAATCATATCTTTATCCATTTTACCCTTTCTGCAAGATATGGTAATTGATTTCTCGCTTTTCCATGTCGCCTTATAGTGATTGCCTTTTCCACCTTTAGTACTTATAACAAAACCAAGTTTGCGCAGTGCGTTGCAAAACCTTTCTCTACTAATACTGCCAGGCAGATCACTTCGCGAGGGCATACTCTCCGGCCCTCTCGCTCTCATTCTTTAACTGGGCTTCTTCCTTGTAGGCCGAAGGTAATTCAAAAGCGGTTAATATCGCATCTTTAATATTCTCATCTACTTCTTCACGATCTTTACCCTGTGTAATGATTTTTCCGAGCCTGAAATTATTACTAACAGCCACTATCCCGTTCTCACCATCTTCATAGTCAAAGCCGATACTTTTATATGTATAAAAGTATTCACGCAGATCTAAAAGCTCCCTTGGCACTATATTATCACCTAAAAAGGCCTTAAGAAGCATTTTACCAATATAGTCTTTTATTACTTTTAATAGGCTCATAAACAATTGAATGTAATCTAATTATAACCGTCTGTCAAACACTCACAAAGAGTTTATGTCTGCCACTTATCCCCCACCATATTTATAGGTTATATGGTTAGGTTTACCCGGGTCAAACACAAAACGCCACACCACGCATTTGTCACGCCTCCGCGTACGTTATGGGCGGCTTAGTTGCCTGATAGGTGACTCCGTAGAAAACACTTCAAACTGTAACCAACACAATCATCACATTGTGGGCAAAGAGCCTTAACATTATCTCCCGGTCTTGACTCCTGTAAGACCTTAAAACCCTCAATCATTAATCACCTTGACATAAGCTAACAATAGAAGTTAGATGTGGGTAATTAGGGTAATTAGGGTCAGCCACCATTCTTTTAATTTTCAGATTTTAAACCAGTCGCTTGTTGCGAAAAGCTTTACCAGAAGAGCTCTTTAGATATTTTTCAAAGCTCCGTGCCTTACTAACCGAGTCAAATGCTGAATAGAAAACAAGGTCAAATGGACGCCTATATTTTGTAGCCTTCACACCACCACGCTTATGCTCCGCTATGCGTTTCCTTAAATCATGTGTGTAACCAACATAAAACTGATCTGTTGATAGCCGAAGAATGTATGTATAATACATAATTTAATTCTAGCCCAACTTCGCTAAAGCTTCGCTGGGCACACTTCGCACTATATACACAGCAATAAACCGTAATCAAAAATGTGGCCTGCCACGCGAAGCCCGAAGCGAATGCGAAGGGCGAAGTGTGGACATGGGCGGAATCGAACCGCCATCTAATATGACCTTAGCCAAAGCTCTACGCGCGTAGATGATTTAAAAATTACGCATCCAGGAAGCTGCAAATCATCAAAGACTTCTTATCTGCGTGAGGAATTGTGCTCGTCGGATAACCAGTACCTCAAGACCAATTATCCCCATCCGTCTAATATTACACCGTTGTCATGCCCGACGGCAGACATGCCACGATGGCTTCCGGTATTAAGCGAAAGCGGGCGCAAATGAAGGAGCAAAAGCTGTCTTCACGCGACTAAATAAGTTTGCACATGACTTTTGTAAACCTGGTATTTACATGCACGGTCTACAGTACATGGCCCGCACTCTGTCTAAAGAACATACTATCGAAGCCTAACATGCCCGACTTTTGCCTCTGGCAAAAGTCGCCCCGCGAAGCCCGAAGTGCAAACGAAGGGCGAAGTGGGACTACCCACAGACTTAAGTCCGACATACCAAGTTAGAAAAAAGATTAACTAGTGCCGTTACACATTAATTTCCCCACCTCACTAACATAAACTTATTGCTATAATTAGTCATTTATGAGTCATTCTTACTACTTAAAACTTAACGGTACTAGCTTGTCAAAGATCAAATATTACGATCCAAAATTGAAAATTACATCTATTCCTTCCCTCTTAACATTCTCTCTGTATCCCTCAATATATCCCTCTCTTTCTTGACCTGCTTCTTGTCATGCTTCTTCTTACCTTTAACTAACGCTATTTCCATCTTTACTTTCGGTCCCTTAGTATAGACACGCAACGGTACCACTGTCAACCCTTCTCTCTGCTTACTCCCTATTAAATGCTTTAACTCATTCTTTTTTATCAATAATTTTCTGGACCGCGTCGCGTCATAATCACTCGGCGCGTTTTTAATCTGCCATGGCGGAATCGTAGCATTAGTCAGATATGCCTCTTCATTATGAATAGTCACGAATGCCCCCTTTAAACTTATATTCCCCGCTTTCACCGATTTAACCTCTGTACCCAGCAATACCAATCCGGCCTCGATTTTTTCCAGGATTTCATAATCAAACTTCACTCTTTTATTAAACGCCAAAGATTTACCCATATATCTATTGTGCCGTCTCTCCCGAAAAGAAAAAAGCTCTCAAAAGGAGAGCGAAATATGCACAGACCAAAGGAGACGAAGGGACTTGAACCCTCAACCTTCTGACCGCCAGTCAGACGCTCTCCCAATTGAGCTACGCCCCCAAAAAATGTACAAAATCAACTTGGTTATTGGATTAGAAAAGACTATACATCTCCCAGTTAATCCTTTTGCCTTTTAGCTTTAAATAACCTATATTACCCCCTAGTACCGTTACAAATTAACTTTTAGTACTATTAGCACTAAATTTGTAACGGCACTAGATGCGCCACGCGCATCCTTTCTAACTTGCATCGCGTATATTTAGCTGTCCGCCTACAAACTACCAACTACTAACTACCCACTTAACTATGGCTTCCCGCCGCCGCCGATTTAGATCTCGGCCCAAACCACAGCCCAAAAAACCCCCCGCCAACAAGGAGATTAAAGTTCCAGAGCTTCGAGTTGTCAGCGAAGATGGCGCCCAGCTGGGCACCATGTCCACCAAAGAAGCTCTGGCTAAAGCCCAGGAAACTGGTACTGACTTGGTTATGGTCGCGGAGAATGCCAATCCTCCCGTCGCCCGCTTATTAGACATTGGTAAACACATGTATGAAAAACGCAAAAAACAAGCCAAGCAAAAAACCATCAGCAAAAGCGGCCACATTAAAGGTGTCAGAATTGGCTTCAAAATCGGTGAGCACGACTGGAATCTACGCCTTAAACAAGCCGACAAATTCCTGGCCGAAGGTCATAAGGTAAAACTTGAAATTCGCCTCCGGGGCCGGGAAAAAGGCCGCCTAAACCAGGCCGAAGATAAAATTTACGAATTTATCAAAGCCGTACCCGGCGGAGCCAAAATCGAGGGCAAAGTAAGCAAATCCCCCCGCGGACTAACCGCCGTATTGACACTCTAAATTGAATAGGTTACCTTAAATACTTAATGAAGCAGAAAACCAACAAAGCAGCCAGCAAAAGATTTCACTTTTCCGCCGCCGGAAAAGCCCAGCGCCGTCACGTGAGGCAATCCCACTTCAACGCCCGAGCCACTGGCAATGATACCAGACACAAGCATCCTGACCAATCAGTAGCCAAGCCTGACAGTGGGCGCATTACCAGACTCCTCCCTAATTCTTAATCATTTCCATTTACTAGTTACTAATTACCAGTTACTAGTTACTAACATTATGTCCAGATCAACCAATAGCCCCGCCACCCGCGCTCGCCACAAAAAATGGATCAAGCGCGCCAAAGGATATCGCGGCCGCCGCCACACCGTCTTTAAGCTGGCCAAAGAAGCAGTCCTCAAAGCCGGACAATATAGCTATCGCGACCGCCGAAAAAAGAAAAGCACTATGCGTCAAAAATGGCAGATTAAAATCAACGCCGCGGTTCGTCCCCACCAAATCACATATTCCCGATTCATAGCCGCGCTGAAAACTGGTAATATCGACCTCGACCGCAAAGTCCTGGCCCAAATTGCCGATCAGCATCCCGATGTCTTTAACCAGATCGTGACTCAAACTAAAAACCAATCAGAACTACCAGCGGCTGCAAAAAAGTAGCCCCCATTTACTAGTTACTAATTACTAGTTACCAGTTACTAATTACTAGTTACCAGTTACTGATTACTGATTACTGATATTATGCAAATTCTAGTCACCGGAGGAGCGGGATTCATCGGTAGCCACCTTGTCGATAAATTAATCGATCAGGGGCATCATGTCATATGTGTAGATAACTTCTTTACCGGCCAGCCCCGGAATATTAAACACCTGCTAAATCACCCCCACTTTACTCTCATTGAACACGATATCATTGATCCTCTATATATTGACCAGCCAATCGACCAGATATACAACCTGGCCTGCCCCGCTTCCCCTATCCACTACCAGCACAACCCTATCCGCACCATCAAAGCCAATACCAAAGGGATGATCAACATGCTTGGTTTGGCCAAGAAACATAACGCCCGTCTTCTGCAAACCTCCACTTCTGAAGTCTATGGTGATCCTGAAGTTCACCCCCAACCCGAAACTTACTTGGGAAATGTTAACCCTATCGGACCTCGAAGTTGTTACGACGAAGGCAAACGCGTAGCCGAGACCTTGTGTATGGATTATCATCGCCAGCACAAAATCGATATCCGTATCAATCGCATCTTTAACACTTACGGCCCCCGCATGCATCCCCGTGATGGCCGAGTCATCAGCAATTTTATTATGCCGGCTCTAAACAACCAGCCTATCACTATTTATGGCGACGGTTCACAAACTCGCTCCTTCTGCTATGTTGATGAGCTATTAACCGGTTTAATCCGCATGATGAACCAGACTAAAGACCTGGGCCCCATCAACCTGGGCAATCCTGAAGAGTTCACTATTCTGGAATTGGCTCACCAGGTCATCACCATGACCGAATCAACATCTACCATAACTCACGGACCAAGCCGCCAGGATGATCCTAAACAACGTCAGCCCGACATCACTCGAGCCAAACAAATTCTCGATTGGCAACCCGCTACCAATCTTCATACCGGCCTGCGAAAAACCATTGATTATTTCAAATCAATAAAATAACCCGGCCATTTACCAATTACTGATTATTATAAAAACACTCTGGACCCGCCGGCGCCAATTTAAGATTTTCACTTTGGGCCAGCACTAATTTCTGCTCATCCATCAGCACCAACCTCACATCACCTGAAGACACTACTTCCTCGGCACAGGGAATAACTACCGCGAACATCCCGGTAGTCAAAGCTATGGGGGGGATACCTTTAATCACCGCTTCTTCACTCGCCGACCTCACCCCCAGCACTATCACCTGGCTATTCGATTGAATCTGGCCTGGATCATATTTCACATTCACCGGCACCCCCCTCGATAACAACTCGTTATCCAGCCTCAATTTGCCCATTACTCTAATATTACCAGCCGACCTTATGCTCACCCCGCCCACTCTCATAGCCGCCAGCATTACTATCACCACCCCAAACAACCCCACCAATGCCCATATAAATAAAGTCTTGCGTTCCATTATTAATCTTCTAAATCTCTGATTAAAGTATACCTTACTCGCCTTTCCCTTAGCCATGGCGCCTCCTTATTCCAGGGGGAGTCAAATTGCTTAAAAAACTTTTTCATCACCCGCGCCTGCTCTGTCACCGGCGCTTTCTGCCGTACCAGCACTCGCCCATTTTTCCTGGCCATGGCGAAAAAATCACGCCTTCCCGCCCAATTCAACAGCACCAGCAAAGGCGGCAATAATACCAGCACCGCGTAAACAGTTAGATTCAGTCCCAGCAGTAAATTATACAAACCATGGGCAAACCACGACACAAAGAAAGCCATGGCATATAATTGCCTCCGCCTCTGCCGGTAAATTTGAAATACCGCCCGAGCCATCAACGCCCCCATAATCCCTCCGAAGCTAATATGAGCCATAGTGGAAATCATAAACCGCAGGAAAAATACAAACACCAAAGTATCCACGCTTCCCTCCGAAAACAGATTCAGAAAATACAAAGTATTTTCCAGCGTCGCGAAACCTATCCCGGCGGCTATCCCGATCACTAACCCGTCAAACACCTGGTCAACCACTCTACTCCGCCTATACCACCACCTTAACAGTAAATATCTTAGGCCTTCTTCCACCGTAGCCACAATTATAAAAGTCGCGAATGCCGGCCATAGCACATCCCTTATATTTTGCAGAGGCAAAACCGCCCCGGCAAAATAGTGGGCCGTAGCTGGCCAATATTCATACCACATGTCAGAAGCCGTTCTTTCCAGCCAAAACGCCGGCGCCACTAACCCCATACCGGCCAAAAAAGCATAGCCCACCGTCCGGGTTGGCACCGGACGATCATTGCGCCGTAAATACCACAACCAGATGAATAAGCCGGCCGGAAGCAAACTCAACAAAAAAGCAATGATCGCGTAAGCCGCTCCCGGCGGCAATGAAATAGGTTCGGTCATCCCTTTCAGTGTAGCAGAATTTATCCACACATCTATTTTATATAGACGCTAAAAAAAATGTGAGCAAGAAAAAGCCCAATTAATTGCGCTTAATTGGGCAACTAAAACTACTTAACCAGAGCACAGAAAAAAATCAATCCTTATTCTTATCCTCATCCTGTTCTTTGTGTTTATCTGCTTCAACCGAAGCAGATGCTATTCCTTCTCTTCTCAACATGTCATTCAACTGGGCTTTTCTGGCTAACGAGTCCGGACATTCAGTAATCACTGGCCACCTCCTATCAACGACCTAGTTTAACAAAGAACAAACTAAACTATCTTCATACCTTATCATACTAAGTCATCATCCCAAAATAATATCCCGAATAATATCACTCACGGAAAAAACCGCCTTCCCTGGCGGTTATAAATGAGCTTTTTATCACTTCCTTCTCTTTGGTAAAAAAAGTTAATGAGATTCCATTCAAGACAATTTCTTAACCCTCTATCTTTTCTCTCAACAATTCCCGGCACTCAGCCAAAGCTTTCACCAAAGTCTGCTTCGCCTCAAGTACTAAGCACCAGCCCGCCCCATCTTTCTTAAATTCAATGCCCACGCTTTCTTCTCCTGCCGCGCTCCTGTCTTCCTTAGTCTCCATTGCACTACCCATCGTCCTGGCTCTCCTAAAAAACTCCAAAGTACAATCTGCCTCTACCTGCGGAGGCTCACGTCAATGTCAGATCTCTGTCAGACACTTTCGTCAACTCCCGAAACTACCAGCCTGATTATAACCATAGTAATAAACCCCAACTCACGTCCTGTCAAGAAAAACGCCCTCTTTGAGAGGGCTATGCGACTGCGTGTACAGATGTGGAGCCAGAATGTATGGGCATTTTTAGACAGTCCGCCAACCGAACCTGATCAAGCAGATTATCATCCGCGCATAATACAACATATACAGTATATATCATAATTGAGGGCCGGATCGAAATCTTCACTAGTTTCTGCCCAAATGCAATCCTGTTTATCCGGATCATCCTGATATTTTATCATCACCAGCGAACCTCTATCCAAACCTTTCTTTTCTTTCACCTGCACCGCCCGAGACACCAATTCCAGTAACGATGGGGTTGATGTCTAACATAAATCACCCAGACAAATTCACCGTTCATCTATAACACTCCTCTGTGAAATAACCGCGTTCTTGTCATTGCTGTTGGGCATCGGAATCACTTGATGCTGTGGATATTCTTCCTGGCACCTGACTGCCACTCGCGTCAAGGCCCCCTCCTGATCCTCAAGCACCCTAATAGCGTCATCCCTCCTGAAAAAAGGCCCCACGCTATCATCCCATTCCAGTAATACGCAACGTTCACTGCCTTCCAAGCATAGCGGTTTATATATCCACCATAACATCTGTCTTCCTCCATCTAGAGCTAAGCTAAAATACACCGGACAAAGAACAAAAATCCCCAGCCTGTCCGCCGGGGATTCGTGTCAAAGTCTAATTATGTATTTAGGCTCTCACATCAACACCCGGCTCGCGACTATGCAAGCCTATCTCCAAACTGCCTAACAGTAATTGGGTGTTGTGATTAACCATTACCCACAAATTATCATATGCCCTAAAACATTGTCAACACTTTGTGACACCCCTGCAATATTCTCCATCTGTAAACATGGATTCAATTACCCAAAACATGTTATAAAACATAGCTATGAAAAAAATTCCCACATTACTAGTTACCAGTTACTATAGACATAACATCATGAAATGTCACTACATAGTACGATT
>QIFI01000098.1 GCA_003229735.1 Candidatus Anderseniibacteriota bacterium
TAACTTCCGCCTCCCCATTTAACTGCTCCAAATCATATTTCCCAGTCCCTTCATCTGACACCCCCGCGTGCGATGGCGCGTCAATATGTGTACCGGTATGTGATCCCAAAGAAATTTTCGTCATTTTATAGTCCCCGCCCTCCACCGACTCAAAAACCACCTCCGGATTATTTGGATAAATAGCCATCCCCTCATGAATTGACCGCGAAATATCAATTAACTTTTTCACCTCTCAATCTTAACCCCTAATGTCTAAGGCTTAAAGCCTATTCAACTAAATTCAAACATGTTTTATTAATAAACGCGTCGATATTCCAAATCGTAGTATTTAAAATCTTCGCCACTGCCTCCTCACTATTAAACGCGTTATGCGGCGTCACAATCACCTTCGGATTACTAAACAATATATGGTTATGCAATAAAGCTGACAATTCCTGATTTGATGGCGCGGATTTAGACAATATCTCCGCTTCCTCCGCCACTAATTGCTCATGCTCAATCACGTCCAACCCAACTCCCGATAAAATACCATCATCGATGGCCTTCAACACCGCCGCCGTCTGGACTAAATCTCCTCTGGCCGTATTTACCAGAATTGCCCCTGGCTTAATCAACTGAACTGTCTCCATGTTTATCATATGTTTCGTCTCGTCAGTTAACGGCGCGTGCAAACTTATCACATCCGATCTCTTTAATAATTCCTCCAAAGAATCCACATATTTAATCTGTAATCTTTTCGCCAACTCCCCATCCGGCTGGGGATCAAAAACTATGACTCGCATCGCAAACGCTCTAGCCATCTCCGCCACTTTACTGCCGATTTTACCGCATCCAATTAATCCTAGCGTCTTATCATCCAAATCAAATCCTCTTAAACCTTCCCTGGAAAACCTTCCCTCTCTACCCCGCTTTTCTGCCTGCACCAGTTTTCGTGATAAAGCTAACATTAAAGCCATCGTATGCTCCGCTACAGTTCGCTCTCCATAAGTCGGCACATTACTCACCGAAATCCCCCGATCCCGACAAGCCTTTAGATCAATATGATCAAACCCCGTCGACCGAGTACTAATATGCTCTAAATGAGGCAGTGTCTGCAATACTTCCCTGGTCATTTTTGACCAGGCAAAAACTGAAATCACTTGGGCCTGTCTATATTTTTTAGCTGTTACCAGCGTCAACTTTTCACCCGCCAAAACTACCAACTCCCCCGCTATCACCTTCGGAATCCTGTCCCGCTCCCAATCTTCCACGTCATAAAATACTATAGACATAATCTACTTTTATCTTAAACCTTACTAATAAGGTGTTATACTAATCCTGTCAAATGGTTACTCTAATTGATCATATCACTCTTTGGGGCGCTTTCTTCATTTTCGGTTTCAGCGTCGGTTTTTTTGTCATCTACCTATTTAATCAAGCCAGTAAAAATAAATTCTAATGACCGATGTAATTATCAGCATCTTCCGCTCTCTCGGCTTCGTCGTTCTTTATGCCATCATCGGTTTTGGGCCCGGACTGATGCTGGGTGTTATCACTGCCAACCTGACCGGCGGCCGCGGCCGTCCTCCTCTTAATAACAAACACCAGGAAGCCATTCGCGCCGCCGCTCAACACAATGCTCAATGGCACCCCTCGCACAAACGCTGGCAAAAATAACTGGGTCTACTCACTACCAACTACTCACTACAAACTACAAACTAAAACTATCCCCCTCCTTTGGTTGTACCACCTGCCATTCCGGATGAGCCTCTTTTATTTGCGCCCTATAATCATCCGCCTGATGCGCTTCACCATGAACTAAATAAACCTGCTTCAAACCTTTAATTCCTTCCGCGAACGCCTGCAATTCCCGGCTGTCGGCATGAGCCGAAAACTCGTTGAATAAAAATACATCCGCCTTCACCTGGTCCCGGCCGCCCAATATCTCCACCGACTTGTCCCCCTCTAATATCCTTCGCCCCAACGTGCCCTGGGCCTGGTATCCGGTAATAAATATAGCATTGTCAGCATCTTCAATCGTGTGCTTTAAGTGATGCACCACTCGCCCCGCCGTCATCATTCCTGAAGCCGAGATCACCATAAAAGGACCTGGCATACCATTCAATTCTTTCGATTCCCGGGAAGATTGCACATACGTCAAATTTCTAAAAGCCAGCGGATCATGTCCAGGCTTGGCAAAATCAACCCACGTCTCTTCATCGTAATCCTCCCGATGTTTTCGATGCACCTCTGTTAAGTTAGTAGCCAAAGGAGAATCCACATAAATCGGAAATCGCGGAATCTTACCCTCATCAGTCAGCCTATGCACTAAATACACCAGCACCTGCGTCCTTCCTAAAGAAAAAGCCGGCACCACAATCTTGCCGCCCCTATCCACTACCCGCTTAATTGCCACTGCCAACTGCTCAATAGCATCCGTCAAAGGATCATGCACCCGACTGCCATAAGTAGTTTCTGTAATCAAAGTCGTTATTTCCTCCCGCGGAACCTGCGGATCAAACAACAGCGGCATCCCGCTCGGCCCCAGATCTCCGGTATAAGCTAATCTCTCCACTTTTCCCTTCTCTTCCATTTCCAGCACCGTAATCGCCGACCCTAATATATGCCCGGCGTCATAGAACTTCAATTTCACATTCGGTAAAATCTGTTTCCAGCCGCCCCCCCGCCTCGCGTATTCCACCGGCTCAAAACGCTTCACTGCCTCCTCCACATCCTCTTCAGTAAACAAAGCCTCTCTTGAATCCGGTGCCCCGAACTTATGCTTCATCCGATATTTGGCATCCTGCCGTTCAATCTTGGCCATATCCTTCATCATCCATTGCGCCACATCAATAGTCGCCTTGGTGGCAAATATTTTTCCCTGATACCCATTCTTGACCAATAACATTAACATTCCGCTATGATCAATATGCGCGTGCGATAACACTACCTGATCAATAGTATCCGGCGCGAACGGCAAACTCCGATTTCGCTCCCGCACATCAGACAATCCCTGAAAAGTCCCGCAATCAAGCAGTACTTTCTTATCCCCCGCCTCCACCAAATGCTTGGAACCGGTAACTCCCCCTGCCGCCCCATAAAAAGTTATATTCATCCAGGTTACTAGTTACTAGTAACTATGACTACTCCGGTTAGGTTCGGCAGTAAATTATCATGATATGTCCACTCTCCCGTTTTATTAAACGTAAACGCATATTCCTCTCCGGTAGTCAATCCTTTTTTCGCGTCAAATCCTGGCAGCAGCCGATGCAGAGGATGATTATCTGAAGCCGGCCAATGTAAAGCCTGCCCATTATTCATAAATGTCACTTGAGTACCGGCTTTAACTGTCAATTTATCAGGCACAAACCCGGCATCAGTTATTGATATCACTTCAAAAGCTGTCGGCTCACCTGATACTTGCTCCACTGCCGCTTTTTGTTTTGATTTATCGCCCGCGGCTCCCGTCTTCTCTGCCGTGGTATCCACCACTCCCTCGGCCGGCGGCAACCCTTCCGGCCCTAGCATTAACAGCTGGCCTCCTCCGCCTCTTGCTTCCTCAACTACCTGCGGCTCACTCACTACCTCTATATCTATCACATCATTATCCGGAGCCGTAGATCTAAACACCAGCCCTCCAATAACCACTACCACCACCACTCCGGCTAACCCCCAAATTACGATTGATCCTCGCATCAGCTCCAGTATATCACTAACCCCGGTTCATGCAATTAGTGTTTCATTTAAAAAGGTACTATCATTACTCATATGGCCTCACAGTTGAACGAAGACATAAAAAAACTAATTAAAGGCGAAGTCACTGCCGATCAGGCCGCCATTGAAGAACACAGCCGCGATGCCAGCTTATTCGAAATTACCCCGGCCCTGGTCGTCTATCCCCAAAACGCTGAAGATATATCCCAATTGGTCGATTATCTGAATGCTCATCCCGGCCAAAAATTATCCCTCACCGTTCGCTCCGGCGGCACCGATATGTCCGGGGGCCCCTTAAGCGAATCAATCATCGTCAATATGAAGCACTTGGATAAAATATCCGATGTCGGTGATCTTGAAGCCACCGCCCAGCCCGGCGCCTATTACCGGGATTTCGAAACCCAGACCCTGGCCAAAAATTTACTCATGCCTTCTTATCCCGCTTCCCGTGACCTGTGTACTATTGGCGGCATTGTCGCCAACAATTCCGGCGGTGAAAAAACATTAGCCTATGGTAAAACTGAAGATTATATCAAACAACTCAAAGTAATTCTGCGTGATGGCAAAGAATACACTATTAAGCCTCTCTCTAAAGATGAGCTCGACCAAAAAATGGCTCAATCTGATCTGGAGGGTGAAATATACAGCCGGCTATTCCAGCTCATAGACGACAACTACGACCTCCTTCAACAAGCCAAGCCAAAAGTTTCCAAGAATTCCGCCGGTTACTACCTCTGGAATGTTTATGATAAACAGCACCAGGTTTTCGACCTTACCAAATTAATTACCGGCTCTCAAGGCACCCTCGGCATTATCACCGAAGTTACTTTCAAGCTCATTACCCCTCATCCCAAATCTCAAATGCTGGTCATCTTCCTCAAGGATCTGAATAAACTGGCCGATGTGGTTAATAAGGTTCTCGCCTACCAGCCGGAGAGCTTTGAATCTTACGATGACCACACCATGAAAATCGCCCTGCGCTTCTTGCCGGACTTGATCAAACAGCTCAAAGCCAAAAATCTGATATCTCTGGGCTTTAAATTCCTGCCCGAATTCGGCATGGTTTTAACTGGCGGCCTGCCTAAACTAATCCTGATTGCTGAATTTACCGGCCAGGACCAGGACGAAGTTCATAAACGAGCCCTGGCCGCGGAGACCGCCCTGCAAACTCTCGATGTTAATACCCGACTCACCAAATCCAGCGCCGAAGCCGAAAAATACTGGGTGGTTCGCCGTGAAAGTTTCAGCCTGCTCCGCCACCATGTCCATCATAAACGCACCGCCCCTTTCATCGACGACATCTGCGTCACCCCCAGCCAACTGCCGGAATTCCTGCCCAAATTAACCGCCATCATGAAACACTATGACCTTACCTACACTGTCGCCGGACACATTGGCGACGCTAATTTCCACATCATCCCTCTCATGGACACCTCCCGTCCCGACATGGGTAAAATAATCGACGAGTTAAGCAATCAAGTCTACGACCTGGTCCACGAATACCACGGCACCATCACCGCCGAACACAATGACGGCCTGGTCCGCACCCCCTTCCTCCCCAAAATGTATCCCCCGGAAGTAATAAAGCTTTTCAAACAGACCAAGCAAATCTTCGACCCCGACAACATCTTCAACCCCTGCAAGAAGGTCGAGTCTGACTGGAAATACAACATCAAACACCTGATCAAAGAACAACCCTAGACTTTGCATAAACCCATAAAGATCCAGATCCGCCGTCCTGGCGAACCGAGTCCGACTGGCAATACAACATCAAACACTTGATCAAAGAAAAACCGATAGGCTGTGCTATCGGTATATATTTGCATACCATCTAAGTACTACTGGAAAATTCATTTGCGGCGAGGGTCAGGTGGAGTATCCATGACAACAAGACCAGCAGGGAAGGAGCGAGAAGAAAAGTGAGTGGTCATTTTGCCTTCTATGGAGTGGACAAACTCGAAAGAAGGCTTAGCGTTACAGCCTGCTTGTTTGCAATACAGAAGGGTGGGATCCTTACATCCAACTCGCGGACATTTGACCCGCAGACCCCACTCCATAAAGAAAATCTGCAACCGCCTCGCCACAGACTGACTTTCTTCCAGTGTTTCAAAGCGGCGGCCTGCCAAGCCGTGAAGGACCAATTGCAATTTTTTCTTCACCGGCGCCAAAGCCCGCTTGGCTTCAGCATCCAGCGAGTCAATGATTTCGACGACTTGCTCGTGATCATCTAGTGATGTGCTATTGAGAAGAGAACGAAAGGATGTCATGACTGATTCCTCCCCATCAATGAAGTCTGAAGCTAACCGTTAGCTCCACAGCTCCAGGGACGAATCGGCCACAAAAGCCTGCCACAAATGACAAAATCTGTCAACCAAATTCACTGTAATCACTCACAGGTCGAGGGGATCCCCTCTCCCTGCCCACTTTAGTGGGCATATGATAGGGAGAGGGTTAGGGAGAGGGTAAAAATAATATGTTTATAACATCCGCGTAACCCTCATCCCCCCGCCCTTCTCCCTAT
>QIFI01000040.1 GCA_003229735.1 Candidatus Anderseniibacteriota bacterium
GCAATCTCGAAAGGCGGGGTTTTGGCCGGGCTTAAGATGGTGAGTTCGGTGACTGCTATTTCTATGGCCCCGGTGTCGATATTCTTATTGACCATTTTGTCGGGGCGTTTGAAGACAGTGCCGGCAACTTGAATAACATATTCATTGCGGAGCTGATCGGCTTGATTAAATGTGGACTGGTTTTTTTTAGGGTTAAAGGTGAGCTGGGTAATTCCCCACTTGTCACGGAGGTCGATGAAAATCAGGCCGCCGTGGTCACGGCGAACGTGCACCCAGCCGCTTAGACGGACTTCATCGCCGATATTCTTAGCAGTTAATTCTCCGTTAGTATGGGTGCGGTATGTATTGGTGCTTATAGTGGCCATGTTGTTAGGGTAATTCAGTGGGGGCGGGATATCAATTTTGTTTTTACGTTTATCCAAGGGTTTGGCGACAAAACGAGATTGCCCGTCTGCCGCCAAGCCCCTGGGATCTATCACAATGTGATACACTATGATAAAGGTCGTATGCCCAGGGTGCACCCCGCTCCTTCGGACGGGGTTTGCTTGTATCCAGCTCTGGTAAGAGAGCATGGACGGAAAAGGTACACTGCATGCACACAGCACGCATTCCACGGCGTGCTGCTTGATTTTCAAATTTCAAAATCCAAATTTCAAAATCCAAATTGAGTGAGCTCACAAGCTATGGAATATGCACTCGGCGCTATTTTTAGGGAAGGATTTTTAGAGAACTGGTAAGTATATACATCTGGTGATTTTTTGCAAGAAAAAACCCTGAAAGAAGAATTATGAATGTATCGGTATGCTGTCAGATTGGCCTCAAGCGGCCGGGCGCATACTTCATAATTCTTCTGTTCAGGGCGGGATCAGTGGCTCTCATTAAATGATTATGAAAGGATTTATGAGGCCAGGACAGCTTGGTGTTAGGAGTGGGTCTAGAAGTCTGTCGGCGGATAACCCACATATAAGAAACCAAGCTGCCCGTCGGGCGTGGAAAAAAGAATAGTGTATGATACGTCAGATAATTAGTGACGAGGAGTAAGTCTGGAAATCCGCAAGCGGATTGATTGACTAGATGGGTCGTGTGGGCAGTAGGTCCACGCGACAAGCAGGTTGGCTCAAGACGGGGGAAGCAACATCCGCGCAAGGCGGAGAACCGCCCCAGCTGTGTCACCATCAAGCCCCTCCTCACCACGAATTATCGGACGTATTCTTATATAGTCAAAGTACAAGGTAACTGATAAAGGATACGGATATCCGATATTTTGTCAACTATAATTTACACTATAATTATACCATAACTATATTGTGGCTCTATGTAGCTTATATATTGTCTATGATTATGTAATTGTTTTATATCGATACTTGTTATCCACTATTTCTTATTGACTTGATATGTTTTTGCGCATAGATTCTGATGATGGTCATCTATGTGGATGGCTGATTAGAAGCGGTACTTTATACAACAGGGGATGAAGAAATGACTACGATTCCGTCTATTGTGAGAAGCACAAAGTTGCATCAATTGTTGTCTGGAAGTGGATTGGAGAGGATTCATCAGGGCAAAGTAAGAGATACATACAATTTAGAGGATGGTAAATTGTTAGTTGTGGCCTCGGACCGGGTAAGTATTTTTGATTTCGTGCTGGCCTGCGGGATAGAGGATAAGGGAGAAATTCTGACAGCGATGACGGTATTTTGGCTGACTCAACATTTGAAAGATATTGAACATCATCTGGTGGCTTGGGGAGCCGGGATAAATAAATACTTGCCGGAGCCCTTAAAAGGAAATCAGGAATTACAACGGCGGGCCTTGGTGATACAGCATTTAAGAATGTTTGAGTATGAGTTTATTGTTCGAGGCATGCTAACTGGTAGCGGCTGGCGTGAATATCAGGAAACTGGTCGACTGGGCGAGACAGAATTACCACGGGGCTTGCACGATGGGTCAGAATTGCCGCGACTGATATTTGACCCCTCGACCAAAGCTCAAACCGGTCATGATGAGAGAATTCCAGTATCCACCGTAATTGAGGCGGTTGGACAATGGGCGCCGGTGCTGACTATCAAAATTTTTACGGGGATGACGAGAGCGGCTGAAGAAGTCGGGATGAAACTGCCTGATACCAAGTTTGAATTTGGCATGGAAATGGGAAACGAGGCAAGGGGGCCGGTTTTAGCGGATGAGATTGGAACGCCTGATTCAAGCCGGTTTTGGGATAGAATGGATTGGATAAGATGCTCCGGTCATAGGATTTCTCCGCCGTCGTTTGATAAAGAGCTGGTTAGAGATTGGGGTAAAGGAGTCAACACGGGGATTATCGGAGAAGATGGCGGAGCTATTATGGGCATGCATGACAAGAGAATTGATCCGGCTAATCCCAAGCATACGGCCAAGATTCATGAATTATGCCCGCCTGGTGATTTACTGCAACTGACGAAAAATCGATATCATGAAGTATTTGGTAAATTTACCGGAATGAATTTGTCTGAATTTCAGAGGCGGGAGATGGGGATTGGAGGCGCGTCGTAGGGGGTGAAAAGATGTATGAGAAATATATAGCTGCTGGAAACAAGCAGTTTTTTTCTTTATGTGATTGAATTGGCGGTGTAAGATCAGGTATATGTTTAGCTGGATAAGTTGGGATAGGTTGAGGAGAAGCTGGTATAGGTATTTGCTGATAGGATTAGTTTTTTTGGTGGTGGCGGTAATATCTTACGCGGCTGCGCAGAGGCCGGTTTATTTAGCAACTGAAGCTAATTTGGCGCCGACGGATAGAATTATTCGCTTATACGGCCAGAATAAGATTGCGGAAAGAATTGACTTAGGGGCTAGTAAAAAAGTAATTGGAGGGGTGGATATTCTGGTGAATGACACGACCGGCTGGCCGGATGATACGCAATTAATTTTACATGTAAGGACAGATGGCCAAGAGGATGACATTCGGACAGTTATGGGTGATCTGGGCTCACGACGGAAGACAATAAAGCAGATTATTACCTCATCGCTGGATTCAGGACTGGTAGAAGATACGGTTTTATATTTTCGCTGGCAGCCAATTAGAGCTGATGAGCGGGGAGAGGTTATTTCCTTCGCTCTGGAAGCTCCTTCCTTAACAGCTAAAAACGCATTGGCGGTGCGTTATGAGATAGATGCCACTAAATATCCGGCTGGTGAGATGTTTTACAGGGGCCAGGAAAAGGCTGGTGATCTGGGATTCATAATGTACGAACAACCCAGGATCGGCACGATGGCGGCGCGATGGCTGGTTCGCGATGACACGCGATTAGCATGGGTGGGAATAGGTTTAACTGCTTTAGCGCTGGGTATTCTTATTTTCATCAGGAACAAGCAAAAGGAATTGCCTGATATTGATATGGTTGTCAAAAAACGTCAGGAAGGGGCAATGAAAAGATTTGTCTGGTGGTCGTGGGCATTGATTGCCGCGGCAGTAGTCTGGCAATTTTATCCGGCTCTAAATATGTATTTTATCCAGGATGATATACCTAAACTATTGCGCGTTGAGTATTATAAAGGCAGTCCGTTAAAACTTTTTGCTGGGGTGCATCATTATAATTCTCCAGGGAACGAATTGGAAACCCCGGTGGCTTTTTATCGGCCGATTAGCTTTTCGGGGTATACCTGGCTGTTGCGCGGCATTTTCGGGCTTAACCCAATGGCATTTATGGCCATGAATCAGGTGCTGTTGATTATTCTGGGGGGAGGTTTATTTTGGCTGGCCTGGCTGTTATTTGGTTCACGCGTCCAGGCTTTAGCCGTGACCGCAGTTTGGCTGGCGCATTCTTCCCAACACAGCCTGGCTTACTGGTGGAGTTTGTCAGAAATTTTATTGGCCAGCATTTTTTTGATATTTACTTTTTTGTCTTACATCAAATGGCGAATTGACGGCCAGACCCGATATTTTATATTGTCTCTAACTCTATTTAGCGGAGCTTTACTATCAAAAGAATTTGCTCTGACGGCAATATTATTATTGCCAATACTGGAATATGTATTCACGCAGAAGAAACTGGCGGTTTTATGGCGCTGGAAGCGGCAATATGCTTACCGATATGCTCCGTTTATTTTGCTGGCGGGGTTGTATTTAATAGCCAGAACGATCGCTTTGACCGATCCGACTTTATATCCGGCCACGCGCGAAGACACCTCATATGAGATTAGCGCGGCGCCATTAGTGGTGATGAGGAATGCCCTGGTTTATGGATCCCGAGCAGTGGAGGGATGGGCCTGGCCGGACGCTGAATGGAGATGGCTGGATTATGTTAAAGATGGATTAGATACGGGAATTCAATTATATCCGGGGGTGATAGCTTTAATATTATATGGCTTGATGATCATCTGGACTTGGAGAAATCGCTGGCAGAGGTCAATCATGCTGTTGGCGGGAGCCTGGTGGGTATTATGGCTGGGACCGGTGCTTTTATTTACCAAAGTCTGGAATGTTCACTGGTTCGCACCGGCGGCCTGGAGCGTCGGGGCGATAGTTGGAGTGGCGCTGTTAAAAATACGTTCTGGTTGGCGGCGGCAGGCGTCAGGGCTGCTGCTGATAATTGTTCTGGGGGCGGGTTTATGGTCAGCCAGAAATTCTGATGAAGCGGCTTCTAGGTTAGAGCTGGGGCAGACGGCCCGGCTGGCGGTAGAAAAATTTGAGGAGAGCGCCAGGTACAGCAATAATCCGTCAGCGCAAACGGTGTTATTTATTGGTGTCCCGCAGGATGAAAGAGGAACGGTGAACGCGTATTTACTGCGTTTAATGTCAGACGTGCCGTTCGACAAAGTTGAATATGTTAAGGCGGCGCCGGATAATCCCACAGAAAATCAGCTGGTGGTGGATATGAGAGAGCGCCCCTAAACCCATTTGCGACGGCCTTTTTGGGTGATTGGAATTGAGATCATAATTTATTTCAGCTTAAATTTTAAGGTCAACGGCAAGTGATCAGAGGGGTGGTCGCCCGGGGGTGGGGTGGACACTTGAAGGGGAAGAATTTTATTGGTGTTGAAGAAAATATGATCCAGCTGGCGATCGGGGGAATCAGAGCGATAGGTTTTTAAGTTGTCATCCGGACTGGCGATGACGCCAGCTTCAGCAATATACGGCAAATCCAGAATTCTCTCGAGAGATGAATCGGTGTCATATATTATATCGGCTGATTTCAGCACCGCGTTAAAGTCTCCGACCAGCAGTACCGGATAAGATTCATAATATGAATTATAAATATTGATGAGCTGATCGATTTGTTGCTGGCGGGTGAGAATATTATCGTTTTCGAGATGAGCATTGATAACAATGACCGGCTGGCCCAGATCTATTTTAACCACTTGAGCCAGGCGATTCAGATAGAAGGCGTCGCGATACCAGGGGTTAGGCGGGCGGGGCAAGACCTGCCGCCGGTGATCCAGAATAGGCCGGTTAGTCAGGACTGCCTGGCCGGACAGCATAGGGCCAAAGTTTACTTTAGGCGGTCCATAGGGAAACGGCACATAGCGTTTATCCCAGTTGACGGCTCGGGCAGATTGATAAAATCCGAGTTGTTTTCCCAGCGATGCCAACTGATCAATATAGGATGATCTGCGGGAGGCAAAATCTATTTCCTGCAAGGCGAGAATATCAGGTGAGGAGGATTGGATGAGGTCAACAGCTGAATCCAGATTCCGGCTGAATGTCCGCTCATCACTGACGGCGGCCTGATTATTGTCGAGTCCGGAAAGATAGCCCAGATTGTAGGTCATAATTGAGTAAGCTCCACTCTCCCCTATTGGCTCGGCACTTGGCCGGTAAGTTATTATTTGGGCCAACTCATCGGCTGGAGTTTGACCGGATGACGCCCACAGAAAAAGTGCGGCGGGGATTCCGAGGACCAGGACCAGAGCGGCCAGGAGGTATATATTTATCATGATTTTTAAGGGAATGATTTATGGTGTGCATGGCCATCGTACGATGGGTGAGGTAAGTGACCGCAATAAAATCATTTTGTTGTGCAGGCCTATCAACTTTAATGTCGATAGGCTCTGACGAGCCGCAAGCACAGTGTTAGTATACATACACTAATTGTATAAAACATAGTGGCCAATGCAGAGACCAGGGAATATCATTTTGTATAAATTGTAGTTATTTATTCAGAAGCTTTATCAATTCATCAAACGCATAAACTTTATTTCGTTTTTTGTCAGGCGATGTGTCTTTGATAATTCCCGCTTCCAGAAATTTAGCAATTAAATTGAAAAGGGTTTGAGTGTTTTTAATTTTCGCGTCTTTTCTGATGCTGGCTGTGCCAAAAATGGGATGTATGAAAATTGCGTCTAGTAGATTCATCGCGTATGCAGAATTAACATTAAGTATTTTTTTCTGGTACTTTGTGTGCAAATCTAAAATATCTTTACCTGTTTTTTCTGTGGCCTCCGCTTGATCAGCAAGCGCGGTCAGGAAAAATTTAATCCAACTCTGCCAGTCTCCTTTTTCACTTACCAGACATAATAATTCATAATAATCTTCGCGGTGTTCCTCAAAATATTCGCTTAGATATAAAAATGGATGTGATAAAAGTTTACGTTCATAGAGAAAGAGGGAAACAATAAGCCGCCCCACTCTGCCGTTGCCATCCAAAAACGGATGAATTGCCTCAAATTGATAATGCGCAATTGCAATTTGGACAAGTAAGTCTTTTTCTTCATAGGAATTTAAGTATTTCTCCAGGTTTCCAAATAGAGGGATGATTTCGTTGGCCGGCGGCGGTATAAAAGTCGCCTCGGAAATATCGGCACCTGGTTTACTAA
>QIFI01000041.1 GCA_003229735.1 Candidatus Anderseniibacteriota bacterium
TTGACTATCCTGGGTTTGGCTATGGCCACCATGTTTTTCGGCAACATATTTGGCTTTGTTCTGGTGGCTCAAAAACAACAGCATTTTTTACTCAAGCTGTATTCGGCCCTGGCCCTATTTAATATCATCGCCAATCTGATTTTTATCCCTCAATTTGGCGCCATCGCCGCCGCCTGGACTACCGTTATTACCGAGCTCCTGGCCACCGTCTTTGCCGCCCGCGCCGTATTTATGGCTCATCGATTCATGGTGCCGGCCAGCTATATCCTGCAGGTTATAGCCATCGCCGCCTTAGTGGGGCTGTCGAGTATTTGGTTGTCCTCTCTGCTTCATGTTATCCAATTGCTCCTTTATGCCGCGCTATACGGATTTGGCATTTATCTGACCGGCCTCTTAAGTAAGCGCCACCTGACCCTGGTCTGGTCCCGACATGCCTAATCAATGCGACATTATAATCCCCGCCTATAATAGCGGGGCCGCCATAGCTCGCGTTTTGACCGCCCTATATCAGCAGGCTATCCCGAATTCCTGGCTATGTCGGGTTATTATCAGCGACGATGGTTCAACCGACCGCACCATTCTCATCGCCCGACAAATCAAGCCGCCACCCGCCTGGTTAGAACCCATAATCCTGTCCGGCCGCCATGGCGGAGTCGCCGCCGCTCGCAATCGCGGCATCTCGGCCAGTACCGCTTCTGTTATTCTATTATTGGGCGCCGACATTATATTACGGCCCTCTGCTTTATCTGCTCATCTATCCTGGCACCAGCTTCATCCGGACCCGCGCCGCGCCGCTCTTGGCTTTGTAGTATGGGATCCGGCTATTATCCCCACCCCTTTCATGGAATGGATGGTTCATGGCGGTACTCAAAATAATTTTGACGATCTATTAGGCCGCCGCACAGCCGACCCCAGTCACTTCTTCTATGGCTCTCATCTATCATGCAAAAGGTCTCTGCTTCAGGCCTCTGGATTCTCTACTATTTATCAAGGTTATGGCTGGGAGGATCTTGATCTGGGCCGCCGATTGAAAGCCCGCGGTTTAAAGCTGTCCGTTTTGCCTGGGGCTATCGGCTTGCATCATCATTTCTATACGGCCCGTCAAATATTCCGGCGCCAGCTAAGCATTGGTCAAAATCTGGCTATTTATCAACATCAGCATAAATCCGCGCCTATATTGCCTCGCCCCAGTCTAAAGTACCGCTTGGTCTATAATCTCTGTTATTATTCGGGCATCTTCTCTCTGCTCATGTCTATTGTTTCAAAAACCTCCACCTTTATAGCCTCTCCTCGTATATTTGAATTTCTTATTAGCTCCCTGCTGTACACAGGGCTAAAACAGCGAAAAAATCCCCAAAAAAGCCCAATATGAAAAAGTTTTCCCCAGTTATGATAGAGTAATACACATACTTATCCACAATGAATCCACAAAATACCCAATATTATCTACTAATTGTCCACTATGGCAGTCCTGAAATTACCAATCAGGCCCTGGATGCCATCTTGGCCGCCCGCCAGCCTCCCGAACACATTATTGTTATTGATAATGCCGACCAGCCATTCCTGTCACCATCAGATAAATGTGTTGTCATTAGAACCTCGCGAAACATCGGCTATGCCGGCGGCATCAATCGCGGACTCGGCTATTTGATCAGTCAAAACTTATCCCCTGATGACATTATTATATGTATGAATAATGATGTTCTGGTGCCCCCTGACTGCTTCACTAAATTAAGAGACTGGTGGAAATCTGCCCCTTTTCCATCCCTGGCTTCAGTCGCGTCTCGGGAAGCTTCAGGCCTGGTTCAAGGGTATGGATATGTTGATCTGATATCCGGACGAGCCAACCTGGCGGCTAAAGACAGCCGTGCCTTATCCGCCTCTCCTCCCGCCCTGCGCCGCGCCTCAACCAAAATCCCCTATCTCCATGGCGCTTTCATGAGCGCTCCTTATCAGGTGTGGCTGAAAATTAAAGGTTGGCCCGATCAGTATTTTATGTATTGGGAAGACGTCCTTATGTCGGTGCGAGCCGCGCGGCGCGGCATAGCCTTGTATGCTCTGAACCATATTATTATCAACCACATCCAGCCCCAAAACGACTCCCTTCAAAATAATCAGCTCTACTATCTGGTGCGTAATGGAGCGCATTTTATGGCCGCCTCTGCACCCGCCCCCTGGCGTCAGTATTGGCGGCTTAAAAACCGACTTCGGCTGTCTTACCATCGCCTTAATAAATCCCGCCCTGAAATCATCAATGGCCTCCAGGATAGTTTCAAAATAAAAAAAATACCGCTATGACCATTGGCGCCGTTGTCGTCACCTATCACACCTCTCCCCGGCAATTAAGCCGGTGTCTTAAAGGCCTGCGGCAAAATAAAGTAGACCAGATTATAGTTGTGGACAACGAAAATAATCAACATCTCGCTCCCCTAGCTCGCGTTTTTTCCGCTCAATATCTTCCCCAATCAAAAAATTTAGGCTTTGCTTATGCTTCTCATGCCGGAGCCCTTAAATTAAACACAGACTTGATCCTGTTTATTAACCCGGATGCGATTATCCTTCCGCCCGCCGTATCTCTAGCTAAAAAATATTTAAATCAGCACCCGCGGGCCGCCGTAATTGGACTTAAGCTTGAAAATCAAACCGGCGATATTGAACCAAGTTATGGTCGGATAGTTACTCCCTTGTCTATCCTGACCAGAAAGTTTAAGACCAGCCGCCCTCTTATTCAACCCGCTCTGGTCGGCTGGGTATCAGGCGCCGCCATGATAATCAGAAGACCAGCCTATCAAGCCGCTGGCGGCTTTGATCCCGAATTCTTTATGTATTGGGAAGACGTAGATCTCTGTCGCCGCCTTAGCCGGCTTGACTGGCAAATAGTTTATCTGCCTGGTGGCCGGGTGCGCCATCAGCGGGGCGCCAGTCTGCGCGGCCGCGCCGTCAAAACCCGCCTCTATGACGAATCAGCTGACAAGTATTGGCGCAAGCACTACCCTAGATTTGTATGGCTATCACAGCAATTAATGCGCTCTCTTTATCGCCGTTACTCTACCTTGGTGGACTAGGCTTTATTCTGGCTCCCTGGTTAGTGCGACTGCCGCGCCTGGCCATAATTTTTTTAATGTTTTCCCTGGTCTCCGGTCAAATTTTAAGACTCCCCCTGCCCGGTCAGGGCGGCGGATTATTACTTAGTGACCTCGCCACCATTATTGTCTTAATGGCCGCTCTCCTCCAAACCCATCATCGTCGATTACCAGTTACCAGTTACCAGTTACCAGTTACTGTTACTATTACTATTACCCCCTTCATCCTTTGGTCTCTCTTCACCCTTTTAATCCGCCTGCCGGATCTCGGCTTGATAAATTCCGCCATCGCCGCCTCTTATTGGATTCGCCTTGCCTCCACCCTGCTCTTGCTCCCCGCCTTATTGGTTTTATTTCAAGATGATCGCGTCCGCCATCTGGCTCGCCGGGCCTTCGTTGTCGCTATCATCCTTATCCTCCTGCTGGGTTTAATTCAGTATCTGTTCTTTAGCGACTTTTCCCTCCTGGCCGCCTCCGGCTGGGATCCTCATCAGCGTCGCCTCACCTCCACCTGGCTCGACCCGAACTTCTTGGGCGGATTTCTAGCTGTCACTATCTGGTATCTGGTTCATCTGGCTCTGGCCAGCCGCCGCCGCGTCTTATGGCTGTTGGTTTTACTGCAATTTACCGCCCTCTTGCTCACCCAGTCTCGCGGCAGTCTCATCTCTCTCATTATCACCGCTATTCTGCTTTCTCCCCTCTTCATTTTAAGTCAACTGCGCGGCTCTCGCTCTCCTCGGCCCCGCCAGTTGGCCATTATTCTAAACCTGATTATTCTCCTGATTATCTTATCTGGATTTATCTTGCGGCAGCGCCTCTTGGGGCTTCTCTCCCTTGACCCTACTTCATCTTTACGCTTACTGGCCTTGAAAGCCGCCTGGCCCCTGGCCGCCGATAATGTTTTTCTGGGAGTCGGCTACAACACTTATCAATTCACTGCTTTACGGGCCGGATTGATTAAAGACTTCACTATTCACTCTCGGGCCGGCACCGACAACAGCCTGCTTACCTTATGGATTACCACCGGCCTCATGGGCGTAATTGCCTTTATTATTCCCTGGATATATCTCGTCAATCGATTCCTGATTAATTGGTGGCGGCGCCCCGCCTTACCGCCTCTTCTGGCCATTGGATCTATTCTTACTTTATTTATCCACAGCCAATTTATTAACAGCCTGCTTTATAGTCATCTGCTCATAACTATCATCCTCATTGTCACCCTGATTATAACAACTCGGCCACCAACGCATTCGGGTCATTCGCATGCGATTCAAGGATTAGCATCGCTTACCTGATCAACTCTGGGGGATATGATCGAATTTATTTTACTCACCGCCGCCTTTATCCTTCTGTTTTTGTTGTCTCGACGCCAGCCAATTGTCGCCGCCTCCCTGCTTCCGTTTTTTTTACCGCTCTACCTTTTTCGCTTCTCAATTCTAGCCATCCCCACCAACGTCCTGGAAATAGCCATTCTTATTATCACTATCGCCCAACTCACGCTTCCCGGAGCCGTTTCCCTCTGGAAAAAAGCTTTTGCCAGATTGCCCCCTTTCATCTCGGCCCTTGTTTTCCTATTTGTTCTATCAGCCATCATTAGCACCTTCGCATCGCCTCACCCGTTAACCAGCCTGGGCATTCTCAAAGGATGGATATTTATTCCCATCCTTGGCGGCTGGCTCACTTATCTGGCAGTCAATAAACAAGGCGCTTCCGCGATAATTAAAAATCTGATCATAGTCGGCACGGTCACCGCTCTCCTGGGGTTGATTATGCCGGATAGCTCCGGACGTCTCATCGGCATCTATGATGTTCCAAATTCTCTAGCTTTGTTTCTGGTGCCTATTATCACTCTGACCTGGCTCTTGGCCTTAACCAGCTCACCTTCCCCTCAAAAAGTTATCCTCGTCACTTCTGCCGCGCTCATGACTATTGCTTTATTTGGCACCCAAAGCGTCGCCGGCCTCCTGGCCCTCCTGGCCAGCCTGATTATCGGACTTTTGATCTGGCGGCCGCCATCCGGCCTGAAATTCATAGCTGGCGCCATCATAATTATCACTATCCTGGGCGGATCATATCTGAGTTACACCGGAAAAATATCATATCTCTTGGCTCCTCTATCCGGCTCCCCATACCGCAATTCCCTGACTGTCCGCCTGCAATTATGGAGTATTGGCGCCCAGCTGATTCAGGACCATCCGATATCAGGCATCGGTCTGGGGACTTTCGAGCCGGCCTATCAGGAAAAACTGCGTCAGCGTTTTCAGCAATTCGAAACATGCGATTCAAGACAAACCAATTGCCTTCAGCCTCTAGCTGAATATGTCTTCCGTGACCCGCACAACTGGATTATATCCTTCTGGCTTAATCTGGGCCTCCTCGGCCTGACAGCCTTTGTAGGACTTCACGCTTATCTCGCCTGGCGTATTCGACGTAGTTACCAGTTACCAGTTACTGATTACCAATTACCAGCAGTAGCGCTGGCCTTGCTATCTCTCCTTATCTTTGGCCTGGCCGACACCATCTATTGGAAAAATGATCTGGCCGCTCTGCACTTCATCCTGATTGCCCTCCTTATGAGGGGTCAGGAACCCTAACCGAAAGTTCCTGACTCCCTAAAACCTCATAAAAGAGTGTTCAATAACCCCTCTCTCCCTTCGAGGGGAGAGGGCTGGGTGAGGGGCATGCGTCGTCGCCGCGTTTGAAAATTGATATAAGGAGAGACTAAGTTCTTAGGCACTCTCTAACACCCTCTAAAACCCTCTCTCAAAACGTCACCAAGGACGGATTGATAAAATTCAATATCGTATACGCCGCCAGCGCCAAAAAAATCCCCAATAATGCCGCCCCAATCCATATTTTAGCCTGCCGCACCCGGTCCGCGTTACCCATAGCCGTCATATATATATATCCCCCGACTACAACCGTCACCATCGCCGCCATCACCACCAGGGCAATAATCGCCACCACCAATATATTAATCAAATAGCCAATGCTTTGGCTGGGAGTCTGCCAGCCGCGGACGAATCTAAAAAATCGCAAACGCTGGTCCCTTTTTGTATTTTATCAAACCACCCCACTTCAAAATTTCCCAAACTACACACGCATGTGCCCGGTACCCCTCTGGACAGGTCACAATAAGCACTAGTGTCCGAGTTAGTATTGCATACACTATCAGTGGTACACGTTCTCACCGCCCTTGCCTCCCCCGGTAAAATCACCAATCCGATACTGATTATTACCACTATCAGACCCACTCCAATTAATCTCAATAATCTCGTCCGCTTCATATCATATAGTCTAACAAAATATTATGTTCTAAGCATTTAACTACCCACCCGCCGAAAGAGCAGAAACAAT